>JALZAX010000333.1 GCA_030948055.1 Verrucomicrobiota bacterium
CGCGTGCCGTGATCGGCGACTCGCCGATCACACCGCTGGTGAGCTACGAACGTTCAAGAAATTTGCGGCGAGTCGCCGCAAACAGCACGCGAGTCGCGTGCGCTCCCCCGAAATGACATTGCAACATTTTCTCATTGTCTCCGTCGCTCTGTTTTCCATCGGCCTGCTCGCCGCGCTTAGTCGGCGTCACGCCATTTTTATTCTCATCGGCATCGAAATGATGCTGGCGGCAGCGAATATTAATTTTGTCGCCTTCTGGCGTTTCGCGCCGCAACCACACGCGCCCACCGGCGTGATGGTAGCTATTTTCTCCATCGCCATCGCCGCCGCGGAAGCTGCGGTCGGCCTCGCGCTGGTTATCGCGGTTTATCGGCATTACCGCACGACAGACGTTGATCAGTTAACGGACATGAAGGGCTAAGATGAAGAAAAAAGTGAAGTCGAAGAACATGACCGTCTCCAAGGTCTTGCGACATCATTTCGGCAAGACATTGCTGGAAGATTTAATCACGGCGCGTCGCACGTTTCCCATCACCTCACAGGTGGACTTGCAGGTGGCGTTGGACCGAGTCTTGCAGCCATCGATTAAGTGCAAACTAATTGGCCTACATGCGCAATTCGGACACGAGACGCTTATCTTCGCGCATCTCTTGCGCGATGAAAATTATCCGGTCTTGATCGGCCCGTTGCAGTTTGATGAGGTCGATGTGGGCGAGGTGGCGGCAGCGCGTTGCCTACGCCAAGGCTTGTGGTTACTCCAAGATCGGAAGACGCGATGCGCGGTCCTGCTCACACCGGCTGAGCGCTACGGACGCAGGGACGGAATTCATTTGGAGATAGCCGTGCCGCCCGGTCAGGAGGGGCTGAAAGTATCGCGCGATTTGCTCGATCGCGTGGAGAAGATGGTAAACGAATCCGGCTCGTATCGCGGCCGAGTCATATCGTTGGAAGTTTCCGACGATTACTCCGGCAGAGTCGGCAGTGTGAAAGTGCATCGGTTGCGTTCGGTGGTTCGAGAAGATGTCATTTTGCCGGAGAAAACACTGACGCTCCTCGAGCGTAATGTGAGCCAGTTTATCTCTCAGCGAGACCGCCTTCGCAAGCTCGGCATGGCGATCAAAAAGGGCCTTCTTTTTTATGGCCCGCCTGGCACGGGCAAGACCCATACAATCCATTATCTCGCCAGCCAACTACCCAATCACACCACGCTCCTGATCACGGCTGAGCAAGTTGCGTTGCTCGATGAGTATTTTCAGCTCGCGCGTTTCCTGCAGCCGGCCATGCTCATCATCGAAGATGTCGACCTGATTGCGCGCGCCCGGGAAACGATGCGCAACGCCTGCGAAGAGAGTTTGCTCAACCGCTTGCTCAACGAAATGGACGGACTGCGGGAAGACGCCGCGGTTCTTTTTGTTCTCACGACGAATCGTCCCGACCAATTGGAAGCGGCCTTGGCTTCGCGACCGGGCCGGATCGATCAGGCAATCGAATTCCCGCTGCCGGACGAGGACGGGCGACGCAAGCTTGTTCACCTGTACGCGCGGGGTCTGAAGGTGCCAGAGAAAGTTGTCTCAGTCATCGTCGCAAAAACAAATAAGGCCAGCGCGGCCTTCATTAAGGAGTTAATGCGGCGTTGCGCGCAATACTTCCTGCAGACAAATGGCGGCGGTTCATTGGCGGAGGACCAAGTCGAAGCCGCACTCGATGAAATGCTTTTTAGCGGGGGTAGTTTGAACGTCAAACTTCTTGGCGGAGCGATCGACGCTTGAATTGGATCGTCGCTCATCTTTGGTTGATTCCAGCGGTGCCGCTCTTGGTCTCGTTAGGCATTTTATGCCTGCATAATTCGCGAAATAAACCGGCCGCGGCGCTCGCCGTCATCGGGCAAATCGTCGCGCTCGGTTTTTCCATCGCTGGATTCTTAACCACGCTGCAGACACCGGGGTTTCGCGCGGTTCATAATTCCACCTGGTTCACTTTCGGCGAACAAACGCTGCGCATCGGTTGGATGCTCGATCCGTTGACGGCGGCGATGCTGATCATGATCACCTTCGTTGCGCTCTGGATTTTCGTTTTCAGCATCGGCTACATGGCCGAGGACAAAAACTTTACTCGCTTCTTCGCGTATCTTTCGTTCTTCACCTCCGCGATGCTCGGCGTCGTCATCGCGAACAGTTTGTTGCTGCTTTTTGTTTCGTGGGAACTGGTCGGGCTCGCCTCGTATTTGCTGATCGGATTTTGGGTCGAGCGACGGAGCGCCGCCGCGGCAGCGAAGAAAGCGTTCATCACCACCCGCATCGGCGATATCGGATTTTTTCTCGGGCTGCTCTGGCTTTACGGGAAAACGGGCACGACACTTTTTTACGATAACGGTTACGGTTGCCTTGAAGTTAGCGCGTTGGTCGTGCTGGGCGCGAGCGCGACATCAATTGCGCTTCTGATTTTTTGCGGCGCGGTCGGCAAGTCGGGACAATTTCCGCTGCACGTTTGGTTGCCGGATGCCATGGAAGGCCCGACGCCAGTGAGCGCGCTGATCCACGCGGCGACGATGGTCGCAGCCGGCGTGTTTTTGGTCGCGCGCGTTTATCCGATCTTCTCGTTAGGCGCAGTTCATGGCGTAACAACGTCGCTGACAGTAGTTGTTTGGATCGGCGTCATTACTGCGTTGATGTCGGCGTTGATTGCGATCGCGCAATACGACATCAAACGCATCCTCGCTTATTCCACTGTCTCGCAACTCGGTCTGATGATGGTTTCGTTAGGCGTAGGCGGCGTTGCGGCCGGGATCATGCATTTGATTGCGCACGGATTTTTCAAAGCGCTCCTCTTTCTCGGCGCCGGTTCCGTCATTCATGGCACCCATCACGAACAGGACATCCGCAAGATGGGCGGATTGCGCGGCGTAATGCCGGTAACGTTTTTCACTTATACCATCGGCATGATGGCGCTCAGCGGTGTGCCGCTCTTCTTCGCCGGCGCGTGGACGAAAGAAGAAATCCTGCATGCGACGTCGCATTGGCCGAGCTCACGCGTGCCGCACTTTCTCATGATGGCCGGCGTCGTATTGACCGCGCTCTACATGACGCGACAGATGATTTTCGTTTTCTTCGGGCAACGTCGCGAAGCCTCACCGCATGCGCACGAAAGTCCGCGCGTCATGACCTTGCCGCTCGTTGTCCTGGCGGCTTGCACGGTTGCCCTCAGCGTTTTCCTCTCCCCTGCGTGGCCATGGTTGCACGAGTTTCTCCTGGGCATGGATGCACATTTTGCTTTCGGCAAAATATTTCTACCGATGCTCTTCATTTCGCTCGCGCTCGTCGCGGCCGGAATTGCGCTTGGC
>JALZAX010000038.1 GCA_030948055.1 Verrucomicrobiota bacterium
AGGCGGCGCGCCGTTCCCCCATCCTTTCCCACGGTATAAAGCTCCCCGGAGTAACAGAAAATAATCTGCGAACCGTTTGTGGTTGGGAATCGCAGAAGCCGCGAAGTGTTGGGCAGTTGTTCGGAAGCGGCAAAGACGCTGGTGATGAGGGAAAGAAGGAGAAGAAAAGAAACGCGCATAGAATGGGAAGCAGTTCAAACCGCTTTCCGCCAATCGTCAAATGCTAGAGACGACGCCGTTCGAGATTGGGGAGAAAAGCCGTGAGCAATCCGATGAGAGGCAAGAAAGAACAGATTTGGAAGACAAACGGAATGCCGTGGCGATCGGCTAATGCGCCCAGAACCGCCGACCCAATGCCGCCCATGCCGAACGCGAGTCCAAAAAAAAGACCGGACATCAAGCCTACTTTTCCCGGCACAAGTTCCTGCGCGTAAACGAGGATAGCGGAGAAGGCCGACGAAAGAATCAAACCGATGATTGCGGCCAGCGCAGCGCACCAGAAGAGATTCGCGTACGGCAAGAGGAGCGCGAACGGCGCCACGCCGAGGATCGATCCCCAGATGACGGCCTTGCGTCCGATTTTGTCGCCAATTGGTCCGCCGAGAAATGTTCCCGCAGCGATGGCGGCGAGAAAAAGGAACAGATGCAACTGGGCGTGTTTCACCGATAACCCGAATTTCCCGATGAGAAAGAAGGTGTAATAGCTGCTCATGCTCGCGAGATAGAAGTATTTCGAGAAGACGAGTACGATCAAAATGCCTAACGAGAGCAAGACGCGGCCGCGGGACATTTTCGAGACGTGATGAACGGCTGTGGTCCGTTTCGCACCGTGGAGGTGTAATAAACATCTGCGGTACCATCGGCCGATGCCGGCGAGAACAGCGATTCCCACCAGAGCGAGCAAGGAGAACCACATGATCGATCTTTGTCCGCGCGCGACCACAATTACCGCTGCTAAAAGCGGTCCCAGTGAGCTGCCGGCATTTCCTCCCACTTGGAAAATCGATTGGGCAAAGCCGTGGCGCCCGCCGGAACTTAAGTGAGCCACGCGCGACGCTTCCGGATGAAAAACCGACGAACCCATGCCTACAAAAGCCACCGCGATCAACACCAGCGAGAGATTTGTGGCTAACGAGAGCAAGATCAGACCGACGAGCGTAAACGTCATTCCGACCGCCAGCGAAAATGGTTGCGGGCGCTTGTCGGTGAAGAGTCCGACGAATGGTTGCAGAATCGACGCGGTCAGTTGATTGACCAGCGTGATCAAGCCGATGTGGCGAAAATCCAGCTGCAATTCGCTTTTCAGAATCGGATAAATCGCCGGGATGAGCGATTGCATGGTGTCGTTGAGCAAGTGCGCGAAACTGAGCGCGAAGAGCACGCCGAGCACCGGCGCTATTTGCCCGGGCCGCTCATTCTCGTCCGTGCAAACGGGCGGGCTATTCGTGGGCGTTTCAAAAGCAGGCCGCATCGCGGTGAGTTTCGGTTAGCTGGATGCCGGCGCAAATGCGCACTTGTCGTGGCGCACGCCTCCGGCTTGCGTCTTCTCTGCGCAAGCGAGACGCATGCGCCACGACGCGGCTTGCAAATAACAAGACGCGTCGGAATTGTGGGCAACGATGTCAGTTGGAATGTTGTATGAGAAAATCGAAGGCGCGGTCGCCGAGGGAAAGCTGATGGAGGCCGCGGCGAAAAACATCGGCGCGCTGCTGACTGGCGCGACTTCTGAACTTTATGCGCTGGTCGTAACCGAGCTAGTCGGCGCCGGCGCGTGGGCCGAACTAAACGATCGCTTCTACAAAACGCTCGCCTTCGGCACAGGCGGATTACGTGGACGAACGATCGGGAAAATTGTGACCAAGGCCGAGCGCGGGTCAGCGCCTAACGAGACTCCACCGCAGTTTCCCTGCGTCGGCACCAACGCGATGAATTTCTACAACATCGCGCGAGCCACGCGCGGACTCGTTGGCTACTTGCACGACTGGTTCGCGAAAGAAAAACTTTCCGGCAAACCGAAAATCGTGATCGCGCACGATCCGCGTTTTTTCTCCAGGGAGTTTGCCGCCCTCACCGCAAAGACTGCGGCCGAGAACGGTTGTGATGCCTGCGTTTTTTCTGGGCCGCGCTCGACGCCGGAACTTTCCTTCGCGGTGCGCTATTTGCAGGCGAACGCCGGAATCGTTATCACCGCCAGCCACAACCCACCGCACGATAACGGCTTCAAGGTTTACTTCGAGGACGGCGCGCAAGTGATCGAGCCGCATGCCAGCGGCATTATCGCGAAGGTCAACGCCATCAAAGGCGAGAGCTACGACAACAGTGAAGCCCCCGGCGCCGTAGTCTCGTTAAGCAACGAGATCGATGAGGCCTACATGAAGCGACTCGAAACGCTGGTGCTCGATCCGCAACTCGTCAGGTCAGCGAAAAATTTGCGCATCGTTTTCACACCGATCCACGGAACAGGTGGTGTGATCATCAAGCCGATGCTGGAACGTTTCGGTTTCCAGTTCTCCACCGTGAAAGGACAGGATCGATTCGACGGAAGTTTTCCGACAGTTAAGTCGCCTAATCCGGAAAACGCGGAAGCCTTGCGACTGGGCGTGGAGTTGGCGAAAATAGAGAACGCCGATCTGGTCGTGGCGACCGACCCGGACTGCGACCGCATGGGCGTCGCAGTGCGCGCTGGCAACGGCGAGATGACGTTACTCAGCGGTAATCAGATCGGCTCGCTCATCGCCTACTACCGCGCTGAGAAACTTTTCGAGAAGGGCATTCTAAATAGAGAGAACGCCGCGCGGGGTGTCATCATCAAAACCTTCGTCACAACGGATCTGCAAAAAGCGATTGCTGAACACTACGGCCTGCGCTGTGTCGAAACGCTGACCGGTTTCAAATATATCGGCGCGAAACTGAGCAAGTATGAACGCGCCTTACCGGAAGATGTCCGCGCAAACTATCGCGAGCTACCCGAAGAGGAAACACGCCGTCTGCGACTGGCGCATTCGTCCTACTATGTCTTCGGCGGTGAAGAAAGCTATGGCTACAGCGGTCAGGATTTTGTGCGGGATAAGGATGGGAATGCAGCCGCGATCATGTTTTGCGAAGTAGCGGCTTATGCGAAATCGCGCGGTCTTACCATCGATGCCTTGCTCGATGAGGTCTTTGTGAACTTCGGTTATTTCCAAGAAAAGAATGGCGCGATCACTCTCGAAGGTGCCGAAGGCGCGGCCAAGATCAAAGCGCTGCTCGAGTCCTACGATCATTCGCCGCCTAACGAGTTACTAGGATCAAAGGTCGTGGCGATAAAGAATTTCGAAAAGGAAACTTTCCGCGACGTAGAGGGTGATGTGATTCCAAAAGAGAAGATGCTGATCTTCGAGCTGGCAGATCAAACCCGCATTGCGGTGCGCGGTTCGGGGACGGAACCGAAGATAAAGTATTATCTCTTCGCGCAGCAGCGCCCACCATTCGCGCGCGAGAAGCTGGCGGAGATCAAAGAAGCGATCGATGCGCGGCTAGGTGAACTCTGGAAATGGCTGGAGCGCGATGCGATGTCGCGCACCGAGTCGAAAGAAAGAAACTGAGTTTCTTCCGTTCAAAGCGCGATTGTTACACGCAGGAAGGTTGCCGGAATCGACGTCGCATCCTTGCTCGTATTTTGACTGGCGAACAAATCTTCCAGTTCTTTCTGTAGATTAGCTGCGCGGCCATTCTTTTCCGCGGCTTCAAAGGCATTCATGGTCGGTCCGTAGTATTTCCGAAATTCATCCACGAACGCGGACGGCGAACCGGGGAAGTTAAACGTAAAGGTATCGCGCACGAATGCGATCTTCTCCGCCGGGACGCCAGCCGCGCCAAAGCGCTCCTTTACGTTACTTTCAATGCCCCAGGTCATGGGACTAACGAATCCTTCAGGCGGTGGCGGAGTGTAGCTTGAGCTTATCTTTAGTATCTGCGCTACCAGGGTCGGGTCGTTAGGTATCCAGTTACCCATGACGATGCGACCTCCCGGTTTGGTTACACGAACCATCTCCTTCGCCACGTCGAATGGCTTGGGCGCAAACATTGCCCCAAAAATACTAACGACGAGATCGAATGCCTTATCCGGTAACTGCTCCAGGTTAGAAGCATCGCCCTCCTGGAAGGTGCAGTTAGTCAGACCAAGCTGAGCTGCCTGCCTGGTCCCAGCCTCGACCAGGTTGCGCGCGATATCCACGCCCAGCACTTCTGCTCCGAGCCTAGCCGCGGGCAATGCCGTTGTGCCATCACCGCATCCGAGGTCGAGCACCTTCACTCCTTTCGAAACTCCGATGCGTTGCACAAGCGTTTCCCCGCTCTCTCGCATCGTCGCGGCGATGCGGGTGAAGTCGCCCTTTTCCCAAAGCGTCTGGTTAGGGTTCATAGTTAACGAGAGGCAACATTGGAACTCGCGCGTAAATCCTGCACGAACCGTCGCAGTTTCTCCTTGCCGGCTTCGCTGCAGTAATCCCGCGGATTGGAAGGCGGAAACTCACTTGGCAAGGCAACGACCTTTTTTCGAATTTCGTCCAGATCCGGATCGTCCAGGCGGATCGAGGTGAATCCGTCCCACGCCCATTGATTACCCGTGCCGTTGACAAAGCCATCGATGGTATTGGCGACTTCTTCAGCTGTCCTTTTCATTACAAGAGTAGACGCCCATTTTGCACCGCGTTCCAGAAAATTTCGTCAGCTCGCGCATGCGATTGCAAACGGATTTTCTGCGACACGTGCGCAATTCCATCAATTTGAATCGTGCGTCTTCTCGTCGCGGCGATCTTCTTCGCGCTAGTTCTTTCCGCGCTAGCGCAGCCAGAGCCATCGCGCCCGGTCATCGCGGAGATCGCGAAGCAATTCGACGAGCATCCGCTCATCATGATCGGGGAATTACATCGCTGGGGAGAGTTACATGCTTTTATGCGGGAGAGAGCATCGTGATCGAGTTTCGATAACTCGGCCTGCAGAGCTAGTCGACACCTACACCTCTGCCATGCTCGCGTGCTGGCTAAACCAAACTAGTAATAAGACACTAAGGCGAACTGGCGCGATAGAAACGTCTCGTTAGGCCAGGTGTCGGAACATCGTCGTATTGCCAATCGCCGTTAGCATCGACGTTCGCAATGCCAAGGGGCACAAAGCTATCGGCGCTCAGGACAGGTGAAGCCGAGACTGTAACAGTGCTACCAGGAACAGCCGTGCCTTGTACTCTTAGGTGTTGATTGGATAGCCGCGTGATGCTTGGGTCTGGCACATTCAATCCTTCGCGAAAATAGAGATCGCGATCAGGATACTCATAAGTGGAATCAAACATGTTTCCTCCGGCGTAGGTGTCGGATCCATATTGCGCGGAGAACGGCACTCTGGGGAAGCTACCGATCGAAAACGTGTAAACCGCGCCCGGCTGAAGACCGACAGGACGCCAGAACCGGAATTCGACCGGAATAGGTCCGTCGGCTGGTGCGATCGTTATGTAGCTGGTCGCGCGCAGGGATGTTGTTTGTAATCCGCTGCCTGCAAACAAGCTTACCTCGACCGTCACGCTTTGCGGGCGCGGCACATACAGGAGGACTTCCACTGTATTCATCGATGTCGCGGAGGCCGTAAATGATTGCGAGAAAATAGAACTCGGGTCGGCGACCAAACCTTCGTTATTAAGGTTCTGCTGATCGACCAATTGTATGTAGGCTGAAGCGAGGCTCGCGACGACAAGCGATAGCGCAGGGAGCAGCAGGCGGATTCGAAGTTTGGTCATTCTGCCGTAGAAGTTAGCAGGTACCAGACCCGACCGTGGGTGCCATTGGAGGTTTATGCCAGCCAATCATGAAGTCTCGACAGCCGCGTATTTCCCGCTGAAAGTCTGCCATGCGCGATATCAATCTCGATGGCGGAGAGATTTCCATTTTGAAATCCATCGGCCTGGGGGGAACTCCTGTTCACGGAAAACAACTGCTCCAGCGGATGGATGAGATGATGCCGGCGGAAATGATCGATTCGCTGGATGGCTTGATCTCGTTAGGCTACGTCCTCTCGGACAAGGCAATCATCCGCACACCGGAAGATGTGGAAAATTCGGTCTTTCGCGTGAACCAGGCCTATGCGCGCGATCTGAAGGACGCGATCCATCCATCGCGCACGCGGGAACGCGAGGGGCGCCGCGAACGCAGGCGCTAGCGCGCAGTGACGAGTGACTAGTGGCGAGTGATGAGTTAGCTGAACCGCGCAGCATGAGATTCTCGTCACTCGTCACTCGTCACTCGTCACTTATCTGGCCGTGGCTGGCGGCAATTACGAGCGGGGCGCTCTACCGGCTATGCTTTGCGCCAAACGACCAGGCGTGGCTGTGCTGGATAGCGCTTACTCCTCTGCTCTGCGCGGTTTGGTTTTCCGGTCATGAATCGAAACGCCGTTGGCTGCGCGACCTCTCGTTAGGCTATGTCGCCGGCGCGACCTTTTTCTGGAGTGTCTTCTCCTGGCTGACCACTGTCACCACCTTGGGCTGGGTAATGGTCGGGGGTTATCTGGGAATTTATTTTGCGCTCTGGAGTTTACTTTGCGGTTTCTTACGACCGCGGCCCGGAAAATCGAAAGCGCTGAGTGGACTGGAAGCTGTCACGCGGCGATTGGAAGAGAAGCGAGCAAAGGAACGAGGCCTTACTATCGAAGGCGGTCTACCTAACGAGTCGTTAGCTAACGCCTCACCCTGGCTGAGTTCGTATCGCAATCTTCTTGTTGCAACCCTACTCGCGAGCGCCTGGATCGCCTGCGAGACGGTCCGCGGCACGCTCTTCTCCGGTTGGGGCTGGAACACGCTGGGCGCGGCCTTACACGGGCAATGGGCCATGATCCAGATTGTCGATACTACCGGCGTGCCGGGGCTCTCGTTTCTCGTTTGCCTAACGAATGTCGTCTTGGTCCTGACCGTGCGCCGTTTTATCGAAGAATCGCGCGTGCGTTCGCGCCGGCCACATTTTGAATTCACCCTGACAATGGCGGCGATCATCGGCGTGATGGCTTATGGCGTGCGCACCATTCGGGAAGAGCAAACGGACACAACCATGGTGCGCGTCGCGGCGGTGCAGCCGAATGTGCCGCGCGACCAAAAATTCAGCCGTGAGTTTGCTCAAGATACTTTCGCGAAGTTCGCGCGCTTAAGTGACGAAGGGCTAGCTTCGAAACCAGATCTTCTCGTCTGGCCGGAAAGCTCCATGCCCGGTCCCGTCTTACAGGATGAAGATAGCTATCGCTTTGTTACTGAGTTTTCTAAACATGCGAAGACCGATCTCTTGTTAGGCGCAATCGATCTCGACGAGAAGGCGGCCTACAACGCGGCGTTGCTCGTTTCCGATGGTGGGGAAAATATTCAGCTCTATCGCAAAGTGCATCTCGTGCCTTTTGGCGAATACGTCCCAGGCCGTAACAGCTTGCCGGGAATCGCTAAGATAGTCGGCGATCAGGTCCCGGAGGACTTCGGGGTCGGCCACGAATTTACCGTCTTCAAGTTAAGGCGGGGCGATGTCAGACTCGCGCCGCTAATTTGTTTCGAAGACACAATCGGCGAATTAACCCGCCAATTCGTTTTGCGCGGCGCGAACCTGCTGGGCAACGTGACTAATGACGGTTGGTTTTTGCGCACTTCCGCTTCGCAGCAACAACTCGACAACGCCGTTTTCCGCTGTGTGGAAACGCGCCTGCCCATGGTGCGCTCGGCCAATACCGGCATAACTTGTTTCGTCAATCGATTCGGGCGAGTCACGCAAAGACTAACCGACAACACCGGCAGCCAATTCATCGAAGGCGTGCTCACCGGGGAAGTGCGAGTGCCGACCGATTACGAGCCGACGTTTTATGTGCGACACGGCGAATGGTTCGCTAAGTTGTGCGTCGCGATCACCGCTGCGACAATAGCCTTTCTCTCGCTCAAATTATTGCGGCGAAGATTTCACCCTAACTCATGAGCGACCTAGCAATTTCTGTCAGCGGCCTGCGCATGAGCTACGGCCCACTCGAAGCGGTTAAGGGCATCGACTTTGAAGTGCATGCCGGCGAAGTGTTCGGTTTGCTCGGGCCGAATGGCGCAGGAAAAACGACCACGGTGGAGATCCTCGAGGGATTGCGCCGTCGCACCGCGGGCGAAGTGCGTGTTTTGGATTTCGATCCCGACAGGCAAAAGCGAAACCTGAAAGATCGCATCGGTGTTTGTCTGCAGGCGACGAACCTGCCGGATAAAATAAGAGTGCGCGAGGCGGTGAATCTTTTCGCCGCACTTTATTCGCGCACGCTCGATGGCGAAATGCTGCTCAAGCGTTTGCAGCTTTGGGAGAAGAAGGATGCGTTTTACGCGTCGTTATCCGGCGGACAAAAGCAGCGTCTCGCTCTCACCCTCGCGCTCATCAACGACCCACAGATGCTGTTCCTCGATGAACCAACGACCGGTCTTGATCCGCAGGTGCGTTTGGAAATTCGCGACTTGATTGAGGAATTGCGCGCCGAGAAACGCACCATAGTCATGACGACGCATTACATCGAGGAAGCGGAACGCCTCTGCGATCGCGTCGCCATCATCGATGCTGGAAAAATAATTGCCATCGGAAGCCCGCGCGAGTTGCAGGAAAAAAGCGAAACGCAGTCGGGTATCGAAGCAAAACTGGATCGGCCAGCGCCGGCGGAAATCCCGAATTTTCCGGAAGCAATTCGTACGGTCGTAAGCGACGACCGTCGCGAGCTGACCATCAGTTCGAAACGTCCGGCGCGCACGCTCGTAGAAATGGTCAAGTGGATCGACTCGTTAGGTATCGAGCTCGACGACGTGCATCTGAAGCGCCCAACACTCGAAGATGTCTTCATAGAAATGACCGGTAAGAAATTGCGCGACTAACAATGCAAAAAATCCCAAGTCCCAAACCCCAAGCTCCAAAGAAATCCCAGATTTCAAATTCTAAACACGAGGCGTTTCGGAACTTGGAGCTTGGAGCTTCTTTGGGATTTGGAATTTTGTAGTCACTGATGAAGGCTTTCCTCGCTCTCCTGCGCAACGATATGCGCTTGGCCTTGCGCAATCGCGCCGTCATCTTCTTTAACTACTTCTTTCCCCTCGCCTTCTTCTTTATTTTCGCGGCGCTTTTCGATGCCAAGCAGGGCACAGCTATTAATCGCGTCGTCACGACCGTCCTCTCGTTAGGCATTCTCGGTAACGGACTTTTCGGCGCGGGCATGCGCGCGGTCATGGACCGCGAAGCAAACGTTCTTCGCCGTTACAAGGTCACGCCGATTACTCCGGTGCCGCTACTACTCGCGTCGATTACGAACGGCATGATCCTTTATCTGCCGACGGTTGTCTTTACCCTCTTCTTCGCCACGCGCTTCTACGGCATGACCATGCCGGCGAATCTCTTTTCGTTTTTCCTTTTCGTCGCGATCGGCGCTCTGGCCTTTCGCGCTCTCGGCATGATCATCGCCGCGGTCGTTAATTCTTCGCAGGAGAGTAACATTCTCATTCAACCGATTTACATGGCGATGCTCTTTCTTAGCGGCATCACCATTCCGATCACGCTCTTTCCCGAATGGCTGCAGAATCTGACGCAATTCGTGCCTGCTACTTATCTGATGTCAGGCATGTCCGGCATCATCCAGCGCAACGAAAGCGCGCTGCATAACTGGCAGTCGGTCCTGGCGCTGTTGCTTACGGCAGCCATCGGCACCTTTATCGCGACGAAGTTGTTTCGCTGGGAGAAAGAAGAAAAACTGCGACCGGCGGCCAAACTTTGGGTCCTGGTCACGCTGGTTCCCTTCCTCTTGTTAGGTAGCTACCAGGCTTACACTCGTGAGAACCTGACTAAGACTCGTATTCTCAATCGCGATCTTCGCCGCGGCCAATCCTGGCTGATCCAAAACGGCCGCATCTTTGTCGGCAACGGTAAGATCATTGAGTCGGGCTCGGTCTTAGTGCGCAAAGGCCGGATCGAAAAAATTTACGAAGGTCCGGCGCCCGACGCTAAATCGCTCAATGCCGAACCGATCGAAGCGGCCGGTAAAACCATCTTGCCTGGATTAATTGACGTTCACGTCCATCTCGGTGCGAGCGGTGGCTTTTACGATGATCCGAGCAAAGGCTACGATCCGAAAGCGGCCGAACACGAACTTGAAGCTTACCTTTATTGCGGTGTAACCGCCGTGCGCAGTGCCGGCGACATCCTCGATAACATGATCAAGCTGCGCCGGGTCTTTGGCAGCGGCGAAAAGCTTGGGACGGAGTTATTTTTCTGTGGCCCGCTCTTCACCGCGGAAGGCGGACACGGCACCGAGTATGCGAAGTTCATGCCCGAAGCGATGCGTGCTTCCTTCCTCGCCGGTTTTGTGCGCACTCCGCAGACGCCCGCAGAAGCTCGCGCGCAAGTGGACGAGCTAGCAGCCAAGGGCATGGACGCGATCAAAGGAATACTCGAAGCCGGTGTCCCGGGCTACACCTTCAATCGAATGAATGTCGACTTGCTAGCCGCCGTGGCGGAAGAAGCGCATGCTAAGAATCTGCCGGTTGCCGTTCATACTGCTAACGCGCTTGACGTGACCGATGCAGTAAAGGTTGGAGCTGACTCGGTCGAGCATGGTTCTTTCATCGAAGAAATTCCCGATGAAACTATTGCGGCGATGAAAGAGAGAGGGACGGCGCTCGATCCCACCTTAAGTGTCGCTGAAGGTTTTGTTAGCTTTGCACACGGCGATACTTCGTTACTCAAACGTTCCTTAGTCCAACAAGTAACACCGAAGGAGCTGCTGGCAGGAACTGAAACGGCCGCCAACAGTGAAAAAATGGCCGCCCTGCGCGAAGGTATTCTCCATTATCCGATATCGGTTGATATCGGTGCAAAGAACCTTCTAAAGGCCTGGCAAGCCGGTGTCACGTTAGTCACGGGAAGCGACGCCGGTAACTTCCTCGTTATGCATGGCCCTACCATGCAGCACGAAATTGAGCTCTGGGTTGCGGCTGGCATCCCGACCGGGGTTGCCCTGCAAGCTGCTACTTTGAACGCAGCCAAACTCCTGCGCGCGGATCAGCGCATCGGCACGGTCGAGGAAGGTAAGGAAGCAACCTTATTAGTAGTAGACGGCAACCCACTCCAGGACATCCATGCCCTGTCGGCTATCTCCTTTGTCATGATGAAGGGCGAGCGCGTAAACCGAAACGAGTTGTTTCAGCAGAAGTAGCATGAGCGAATTTTCGCCATAAATTTGGAGAAAGAACCGTGATAGACGAAAAAATGTTCGCCTTTGAAGACGAACATTCGTCTAATTCTCGTTAGGTGACTTCTGCATCTCACGTCATGATGAAGGCTTACTCTGGCTCCATGCGGCGCGGCGATGTTTCTCCGACAGTTTGCACGCGTGTTGGCGAGGCGACGACGCGGTGCGCCACATAGGCGGACGCGCCGCGTACGAGCGAGGCGCTGGCATTTGCTGTTCACATCTTCACTGGCTCGGAGGCACCTGCCGCGAGAGCTTTCTCTCGGCGCGGTCTGCTGGCCACGCGACCGACACCGACGCGGCGGCGTGGTACGGACTTCCGCTTTGTCGGTCACATCGAGGATGAGTTGCAGCCATCGGCTGGCGGGAGCGCGCTCTCGGGCTTGGGGCGAGACGATGCAGCTGGCAGCGATTCCGTGGAGACGTTCGTTGCATTCGTGCGCCCGCCGATGCAGAAGTATCGCGTTTCCACATGCCGTTACCGAAGCGACGCCAACACCTAACCATGCGATGCAGACATGTGGTTAGGTCAAGCTATTGTTGTTGGTCATAGTTAGTTTCTTTTCTGTTCCCCTCAAGAGGAGGGGTTTGGGGAACCGTGGTTCCCCGAGCTTGTTCCTTTAAGCGTAGCTC
>JALZAX010000334.1 GCA_030948055.1 Verrucomicrobiota bacterium
ATCTCCTGCGCATCACTGATCGAATCGTCGTAGCCGATGCCGACCGCGAAGTTCTCCCGCCGGTTGGCGTTGGTGGTGAAATTGCAAAGGTTACTTTTGTAAACGGTCGCATTCGGAATCTGCACGAGGTTCCCATCGAGCGTCATCAGGATGGTGGTGCGCACGTTTAACTGCTGGACGTAGCCGGTGACGCTGGAAACTTCCACCAGGTCGCCCATCTCGAACGGCCGCTGCATGCTCAGAAAAATGCTGGCCAAAAAATTTTCAGTGATGTCCCGGAATGCGATGCCTACCGCCAGGCCGATCAAACCAGTCCCGCCTACTACCGTCATAGCCAGCCGAGTGAGACCTGCGACTCTCAGGACAATGTAGGTGCCGAAAAGGAAAACCAGGAAACCTATCCCGCTGGCGATGACACTGCGCAGGAGTTTGGCATGAATTCGCTTGTGCAGTAAGGCCCGGGCTCCTCGCGTCGCCAGCACCCCGGCTACGACTGAAAGGAGAAGGATGACAAGCCCAAAGCCGAGGAAGGGGAGCGAGCGAATAAAGTCGCGCCAAAGCACCAACAACCCGCTCCAGGCCGGACCGAAGTCCCAGATCGAGGCCACAGCTACATCCATTCGGTTGACTACCGCGACAACGTCCTGGGTGTTTCCCGCCAGGTCGCCGGCCCATTTCTTAAGCGCGACTGACTGCGCCTTACCTTTTAGGAAAACAACCCCTTCTTTGACCTGGACTTGTGGAGCCGTGAACCATCCGGTCGCCTCCAGCACGCTCTGGAGACGTCGGCGGATTTCTTCATCGTGCGCGACGGGTTTGACATCCACCTTCGCGGGAGCCACGGAAAGAACTTGCTGGCCAGGGGCGGATGTCTGCGTTCCACCGGGCGTGCCGGTCGGAGTTTGTGCGACGACTGTCGCAGCCAGCACACCGCAGACGAAAACGAGCACTACCAATCTCAGCAGCCGCTTGAAAAAGCGGTCGAGAAAATCAGGCGCCGAAGCGCGCTGCGGACGGTGGGCAGCGACTCTGACGTTCACCTTGTTCGCGGTGCCGGATCGCGCCCAGGGCCATTCTTTTTCGAAGGCCTTTCGCCGCGCTTCGGCGGACGAGGATTGTAGGGCCCGGGCGAAGGATTTGGTGAACCGGGTGTGCGGCCGGGCGCGCCCGGTCGTTTGGCTTTGGCCATAACACTTTAACGTTTCAGCGAAATCTTATTCTCCACGGCCGCAACTCCGGGAACATTTTTGGCGAGGTTTTCCGCGGCGGCCTTTTGATCATCGGAAACAACAAAGCCGCTTAGCTGCACAGTTTTCTTGAAGGAGGCGACTTGAACGTCTGGAAATTTGAAGCTGGGCGAACTTCCAAACGTTGCTTTCACTTGTTCCGTCAGTTTGTCATCGTCCTGCCGCTCGGCGGAGGTGCGCGCGACAGGTTCCCGGTTGCAGCCAGTCAAGGCCGCGCTCGACAGGAGGATCGCGGCTGCCGTCGCTGTTATCATCAGATTTAGAGCGAGCAGCTTCGGAGCGTTGTCAGTGGAGTGTACACGAACATTCAAAGTGTTACGTTTCATACAAGTCATCGATTCACCTGCCAGCAGCTTTGCGATTCCGCCCTTTGCGAAAGCTAACCTTTAGCTTCTGCCCTTTCGGCTGAATGCGAAATGCGCAAAGGCGCGCGATAATCGCTAGCGAAATCTCTTACAAACACCCGGTGCTTGCCGGTGGGTAACGCCTCCCCGCGACGGTCAGGCGTTCTGTTTAAAACGGTATTCACGCCAGATCATGGCGATGATAAAAATATCGATAATGGTGAGCGCGATTAGGCTAAGCGAAGGCGTCTGGCAGAGGCGGTAGATTTGGTAGATGACGAAAGCAGTAATAATGGCGAGCGCAGTCGGAAACGCCCACAGCTTCTCGCGCCACAAACCGGCGACAAAAAAGAGCTTTACCGCTCCGTGGCCAAAGAGGTAAGCGCTCGCGAAAAGTTTGGTATTGGTAGAAAGGTGGCCAAGCCAGCCGCGGAGCGCCGTGGCAATCAGATCGTGTGGATCTTCAGCCAACTCGGGCGCGGTTAGGAGCTGGATTAGGCGCAGGAAGGTGTCGTTGCCGATGAAGAACAGAGTGACCCCGCCGATTACCTCCAAGGCGCCGTCGAGGCCTTTTAGAAAAATGCTGATCCAGAAAAGCCGGTGGATGGTTTCTCGACGCATCAAAGTTGCAGTTTCAGCACGCGCTTGATTCTAGTGGGGCGCATCTAGGATATTTCTTCCCACATCGCCCAAACGCAACGCGAGCTTCGGCAAACGACGCAAAGCAACGCTATGGTGACCGGTCTGCCTGACTGCCTTTTCTCTCGCTCTCATCCCCCGACGGAGATTCTCTTATGCTCGCTCGCGGGCTCGCCCTGATTGAGCAGCACTCTTGACACTAGTAGCTTCCGGTACCGACTCATGTGCAGGAAAAGCAACTTGAATGCCGACGAAAAACTGGCGGCCTTGCGTGCTGCCGATCCATTCCGCACCTGGAGTTCCCTCGATGACAAACGTGTCTGCTTCCTTTGCGAGAGAACGTTTACCGGTCGACAGATTGAGATCACTCGCGCTCGTCGGGGCCACTATGCGGTGCGATGCCCAACCGAAGACTGCAAGTCGTCTCCGCACGAATGGGTCTATCCCGGCAATACATTCACATCTCAAACAGTATGGCATGACTGGGAGCGAATGTTCGAAGACGACAGGTCCAAGATGAGATTTGCGTCGGTGGGAGTTTAGCGTCGAGGAATGAGAGAGAAGAAAGACCATGGCAAAATTGAAGTCGGCATCAAAAGATAACGCGCGAAACTCAGTGACCGGGAGCCCCGGGTTCACCGCGGGCAGGGCACGAACGGAACGGCGCATCGCCAGCGGAAATCGCCGCTCCGGAGCGATCGATGCGATCAAGGCCTTGCCACAGGCGGGAAAGCCGAAGTCGAGCGCAGCTCCTGCAAAGAAAAAGACGAAGAAGTCGTAGCGGTTTGAGCGCAGGGTTCGCCGGACCTGATATGAAGAAATCACCGGCGAAAATCGAGGACTACGCCTTCCTCAGCGACACGCAAACCGGCGCGCTCGTTAGTCGCGAGGGCTCGGTCGATTGGCTTTGTTTTCCGCGCTTTGATTCGGGCGCCTGTTTCGCTGCGCTTCTGGGTGAGAAGGAGAATGGCCACTGGAGTTTCCGCACCTGCGCGAAGGTGAAACGGACCAGCCGCCGCTATCGCGAAGGCACGCTCATTCTCGAAACCGAAATCGAGACGAGCAGCGGACTCGTTAGGCTAATCGATTTCATGCCGCCGCGCGG
>JALZAX010000039.1 GCA_030948055.1 Verrucomicrobiota bacterium
ACACCCAACCCTTCCCCAACGCGCCCGCGAAATGGATTTACCAGGCCATCTACCGCGTCCGCCGGCGATCGCGTCGGCCAATGGAGCGCGCCGACGAGCGTGACCGTCGGCGGCTAATCGCCTAACGAGAGCCTAACGAATCCAAACGGCCGGATGTGTAAACGTCCGGCCGTTTCTTCTGTCATCGGTAAACTTCGCGCCGATGCCGCACGCGCTCGATGGCAACGATTAACACCGCATCATCCACGGTGTAAACAATGCGGTAATCTCCGAGCCGAACACGATAAGCGTTATCGCTCCCTTGTAGTTTACGGCAACCAGAAGGACGTGGATCTGTCGCGAGATTATCGACCGCGCGCAGCACTCGGCGCTGGACTACAGGATCAAGTCGGCGCAGGTCTTTCTCTGCCGCGCGTCGAAACTCAACGACGTACCGCGCCACTTTTCTTCAAACGGCGTTTCACCTCTGCCAGCGAGATGGTCGGCTCATCCTTCCGGCGCGCGATAACAGCAAGATCATCCAAGTCCTGCAAAAGCTCTTCATACTCCGCGATCGGCAGAATGACGGCCGTGCGCTTTCCGTTCTTCACCACGTAGTCCGCTTTTGGATCCAGCGTCGCCTTCATTGCGAAACCAGAGTATCACTCGCTTCCGCAAATTCCAAGAGAGCCGGCATTTCGTTTCCGTCTTGTCGCCGCGGGCGCGCCGTGTCTATAATGTAGATACATGAACACCGTTGTGCAAAAATGGGGCAACAGCCTGGCGCTTCGAATTCCGCGCACCATTGCGGCGGAAATTTCCGTCACGGAGGGCCAGGCCGTCGACTTGCAGGTGAGCAAAGGCCGAATCGTCATCGCGCCAGTGAAAGCGAAGCGATACGAACTCGCCGATCTTGTTGCAGGAATCACTGCAAAGAACCGCCACGTGGAAGTTAATTCCGGTCTCGCCCGCGGACGCGAGAGCTAGTAATGCCGGCGCGTTACATCCCCGATCGCGGAGACATCGTCTGGCTGGAGTTCGATCCGCAAGCAGGTCATGAGCAGGCCGGTCATCGCCCCGCCGTGGTCCTTTCACCGCGCACATACAATCAAAAATCCGGGCTCGCGTTGTTTTGTCCGATCACCGGCAAGAGCAAGGGATACCCGTTCGAAGTCGTGCTGGCGCCAAACCTGTCTATCCAAGGCGCAGTCCTCTGTGATCAGATCAAAAGTCTCGACTGGTCTGCGCGGCACGCGCGCCTTGCGGACAGCCTGCCTGTCGAAGTGATTGAAGATGTGCTGGCGAAAGTCAGTGCATTGCTGCGGTAGATTAGTTCGCACTTCGTAGGCTCCTGCCTGGCCCGCGCAATATCAGAGCTTAAGCAACTACTCGTTAGGCGTATCGGCGTTTATCGAAATACCTAACGAGTCGTTAGGCCTTCCTGTTTACGGAAAGGTCGGGCGATAGAAGCGTTTCGCTGTGCCGATCGCTCCCGCCTTTCTTATCTCCAAGGAAATGCCCGGTTTTAAACATCGACGTAGCCATTTCGATTTGGTTAACTGCCCCGCGTGGCTCGGTCATGCCACTGAAATGCAGTCATTGACGAATGCCGATAAATCGCCACTCCGGCTTTACCGGCCAGTGAGCGATGAACCTCGGCACAGGAACTTTATGCCACCGACGATCAAGCTTGCGCTCGCTCTATGCGTTCTTGTGACGATACAACTTTCAACTGGCTTCGCGCAAACCACCGTCACCTTTGATCAAAGCGGAACTGGCGGGTATCCAGTCCTTTGGACGGAAGGGTACCTGATTATAACTGGTGGTGATGGAACTGTCACCGACGTCCTCCATTTTTCCAACAACGGCCTGCCGAATAACCCAAACAGTTATGTCGGGGTTTGCGAGGGGCCGTCGTGTTCGGCGCCCGGTAACAACGTCATAACACGTGCTGGCAGCGACTCAGGCATCTCGTACACGCCGGACTACTCTAAAGGCGAGCCCGGAGGGTACTACGCTAAATCGTACACGTTCAATTATGTTAAGAAGCCGCCTCCCGCGATCACGAGTGTTACGCGTGAATGTGCAAGCACGGTTTTTCTGGCGGGCACTGTTGCAACCGAGCTGTTGACCGTCGGTGTCAACTGGAACGGTGGCCCCGGGCAAGTGGTTTTTAGCTGCAGCGGACGGCCGCTTGCAGCCGTGCAGGGCGATAGCTCGGGTGCTTTTTACGATCTGAAGCTGGGAGACCTCACGCCGAGCCTCGGGTCACAGGTTCTTCAAATTGTTGCAGTAAATTCCGAAGGGCGAACCAGCGCTCCAAATAAGGACAACATTTGCGTCGTGCCTTTTCCGGATTGGGGTTTATCCCTCGCGCCGACCAGCTCAGGGGAGTGCTACGACACATACTCGGCCTCCTATGAGACAGGGCACTGGGGCCTTACCCTCACGATACCGGATTGGTTTCCGTTGTATAAGGGTAAATGGGGCTTAGAAGACGCTCATTTTAGCTACAAAGGCTATTTCTCGACCGCGCAAGGCGGCTCGCTACAAGCGGAAGGCGATTTGCAATTTGACTTCGGAAACAAGACGCTGAGTGGAAAAGGCGAAGGTTCGGGGGTACTATCCCTAGATTGTCAGAATGGTCTTACTCTTAGCGGATCAGGCAACATCGGAATTGCTTTCGGCATTACCAACCCATTCCAAATATCCGACATTCCGGGGCTTGCCTCATTACAATTTAACCCAGTCGTCGGCCCTGCCGTTGCCTGGTTCCTCCAAACAGCCAAAGTGAATACCGAATTCACCTTGGCGGGGGCGTTGGGAGTCACCTTTCGAGGAGCGCAGGGCATTACAACTAACGGCAGTTTCGCGCCAGGTGGTAAAGCCAGCATCTCCGCGCACTTCGACATTATAAGCGATCGATTGGAACTCGAAGTGTCAGGCGGTCTCGAGGCGAATTCTATTTATGATTTTGCCGCCGATCCTGTGTTACAGGGCGCAACATTCGGAGCGGACGTTAAGGTAACTCTAATCGTAGATGTATTCTCTTGGTTTGGGATAAATCTTGGTGTTAATCTCACTGCAGAAGCAAAAGGCGTTTGCAGCTACACGCCAACGAAAGGCTTAGAATGCCGCAATGGTGACGCACAAGCTTTGCCGCCGCTGAGCGCGAGAATCGCGCCCTCGCAAGTTTCTGTCATCAAGCGCGCTTATCGCTCATTCGGGGACTACTCAAGGTTCCATCGCAATGCAGGTACTTCGAGCGTCAAGAAAAGACACGGAGTTGCTCGCTCTCCATCGGTTGCCTCTGAGAGTTCGTTAGCCGGCGCGACGCTTATCAGCAATCTTTTTCGGGGCGCTTCTCCTAAGACCTTGAGTTTAAAAGACGGGCGACAGCTTCTGCTCTGGGTTGCGGACGATCCAAATCTGCCCGTAACCCAAGCCACCGGTATAATGTGGTCAATTCAAGACGTAAACGGTGATTGGTCGTCGCCGCAGCTGATAGCAGCTGACACGCGGGCCGAGTTCTCGCCGGTCGCTGCTGTGGATGCGAGCGGACGGGTGCTGGCGGCCTGGCTGCGAGTTAAAGATCCTAACTTTCCTACTTCAGTTTCAAGCATGAATGACGTTGCCGAGTTCTACAAAGATTTCGAAGTGGTCACGTCCGATTTCGACTCGGCAAATCAAGCTTGGACTCCGGTGACGCCGTTAACCGACGACACACTGATGGATACGGCTTTGCAGCTCAGTTCAGACGACGACGGCAACGTGCTTCTCACTTGGCTGTCAAATCCGGACGCAGAGTTATTATCGACAGCGGATAGCCCTTCCTCGCTCAAATATAGTATCCGCAGTGCGGGTTCATGGAGCGCGCCAGTAACATTGGCAACTAACCTCGTCGGGGTAAGCCGCCAGGTAGCGGCTGTGCATGACATCGATGCTTTCATCATTGTCGCGCGAAATCCGGACATCACGGCGACGGACAACGGTGTTCTCGACCTTTACCGCTGCACGGGTGGAACATGGTCCGCGGCCGAGGAATTCGCTACTGGTGGAGTCGAGAACCGCGTTCCAATAGCAACGTACGACACGTATGGGACAGGCCACATAGCGTGGCAGCGCGGGTCGGATTTTGTCACCGCCACGATCGCAGATCCTACGCCCAAGGTGGTGCAAGCTGGAAGTGCCGATATTGGGTTTTACAACGCTCAGCTTATCCCGGCCGCATACGGAGAGCTTGTACTTACATTTGAGCAACCGACTGCGGATGGACCGGCGGGCCTTGGTACGTACGTCTTTAATCCAGTCTCGCAGACGTGGGGTCAAGGTCCTCAGCTAGCTGAAAACGGTGCTATGGTAACTTCTTATTCAGCATACGCCGACCATGATAACCAGTTTCGGCTCGCATATCTGTCGACTGAGATTCTCACCACCCCGACTACCATTACTGCCAACGGAGTCTCTGACACAATTAATGTGCCGACGGACGGCGAAACGGATCTAAAGTTCAATACCCTGAACATCGCCTCCGCGATTTCGCCCATCGATCAGTGGCGCCTGGCTACATTCGGCCAATCGGCTAATAATCCATCAGTAGCAGGTGATTACGCGTCCCCGGCGGGGGATGGAATATCGAACCTCATGAAGTACGCGCTCGGTCTGAATCCTCTTATACCCTCCGCGACCGGCCTGCCGACAATCAGCGAGATGAACATCAGCGGGATGCGCTATCTGACACTCACGTTTAATCGCTCCCTGATGGCCGCGGATGTGACCTATACGGTCCAAGTGTCGTCGGACCTCGCCACTTGGAACGCGGGTTCGAGCTTCGGACCGAACGGTAGTGTTCCAGCGAATAACTACACTACTCAAACGGCCGATAAGGTGATCGGCACCATCGAAACTATTTCGGTTCGTGACAATACTCTCATCGGCACCGCGGGACGGCATTTCATGCGATTGCAAGTTTCCCACTAGTCGCCACGTAGCGATCATTTCAACTGGGGCTCGTTAGAAGATATTACAAAACTCCCCAAACTACATGGAAAGAATCAAAGTGTGTGGCACTTTCTTTTCGAAATTTGACATTCGGCCGTCGAGACCGAACGCCCTCAACGGTGGATTGGCTTGTAATGGAGGAGTAACGTCGTTTCGGGAATAGCGGCGGAAAGGGCTCTAGAAACTTGATTGCGTTTCGCGCGATCTCGCGTTGCGTGTTCTCTCACCGCTAACACCATGAACAAGCCCGAGCTACCGCCGTTTCAACATCAGCCTAACAAGTATTCCGGCCCTTCCGCCGACCAAGTCCTGGCGCAGCGCAAACAATTCCTGAACCCGGGAATTTTTCTCTACTACAAAAAACCGCTCATGGTGGTGGAAGGGAAGATGCAATATCTCTGGGACGAAAAAGGGCGGCGTTATCTCGATGCGCTCGGCGGCATCGTCACCGTGAGCGTGGGGCATTGTCATCCGGAGATGGTGGAGGTCGCGCGGAAGCAGAATGAATTGCTCCAGCATTCGACCACCATTTATCTGAACCCAAACGTCGGCGCGTATGCCGAGAAGCTTGCGGCGAAGATGCCCGGCGACCTGAGGGTTTGCTACTTCGTCAACTCCGGCTCGGAAGCGAACGACCTCGCGCTCCTGATGGCGCGCGCTTATACCGGCAACTACGACATGATCGCATTGCGCAACGCCTACCATGGCGGCAACGCCAGCGGCATGGGCCTGACTGCGCATCACACCTGGAAGTTCAATGTCCCGCACAGCTTCGGCGTGCATCACGCGATGACGCCGGATCCGTTCCGCGGAATCTGGGGACGCGACGATGCCGAGGCCGGAAAAAAATACGCGGCCGATGTGAAGAGTCTGATCGACTACGCTACGCCAGGTCAGATCGCAGGCTTCATCGCGGAATCAATCCAAGGCGTTGGCGGCTGCGTGGTTTTTCCGGATGGATACCTCAAGCACACCTACGAACACATCCGCGCGGCCGGCGGCGTTTGTATTGCCGATGAAGTGCAGACCGGCTTCGGAAGATTGGGCTCACATTTTTGGGGTTTCGAAACCCAAGGCGTAATTCCTGACATCGTTTGCATGGCCAAAAGCATCGGCAATGGCGCCCCGCTCGGCGCGGTCGTAACCACACCGAAAATCGCCAACGCCCTCGCACAACGCGTGCACTTCAACACCTTCGGGGGTAACCCCGTGGTCTGCGCGCAAGGCATGGCCGTGCTCGACATCATCGAGCGCGAGAAGTTGCAAGAAAATTCGCGTAACATTGGTGATCACTTGTTAGGCGGACTGAACCGCCTGAAAGAAAAACACAACATCATCGGCGACGTTCGCGGCAAAGGCCTCCTCCTCGGCATCGAACTCGTGAAAGACCGCGCGACCAAAGAACCTGCCAAAGCCGAGTGCGCGCAGGTTCTCGAAACCTCGAAGGATATGGGCCTCTTGTTAGGCAAAGGTGGCCTTCACGGTCAGACCATCCGCTTCTCCCCGCCGATGTGCCTAACGAGTGCTGACGCTGATTTTCTTCTCGACGTGCTCGATAGCTCTTTCGCAGGCTTGTAAGAGGCCCGTGATGCTTATTAAGGAAACGTGATTCTGTAGAAGTGCTTACTTAAACTGATAACAGAACGATCGCTAAACTGGAGTAGCCCATTGTCGTCAGTTACTACTGTTGACCAGAAGACAAAGCTAGCCGCATCTGGCGCAGTCGAGCTTTGAATTGTGTGCGGCAGATTAGCTAACCTACTACTAGCTCGTAATGAGACTGTTCCGTCGTCTTCTCTACCTAACGAATAGATGCGCGCCGGCGCGGGCGCGTCGGTGTCATAAAGTTCCGTCGTATTGGGGTAGGCACCTTGATCAGTTCCTCCCGTAATGAGCAGTCGTGCATTTCTCAGCAAGGTAGCTCGATGCATTAGTCTGGCCGTAATCAAGCTTCCGCTTAGAGTCCAAGTCTCTGTTGTCGGATCGTAGCGCTCAGTGCTAGCAAGCGCCTGACTATCTCCTTTCTCGCCCCCAACTATCAGGACGGAACCATCAGGTAGCAGGGATGCCGTGTGTTGCCCTCGTGGAACCTGCAAATCGCCAGTGCGTGTCCAAGTCTCAGTCGCCGGATCGTAAAGTTCTGCGATCGTGCAATCCGGATCAAGCGCCGTTCGGTTAAGTCCTGCTTCCACTAAAACCTTACCCGAACCTAGCAGCATAGCATTGTGATCTGCATGGGCACTAACAAGATCACCCGTGCCGGTCCATAAGCCGGTCGCAGGATCGTATAACTCAGCACTCGCAAGTGCCGCTCCGTTCGAACCGATTCCGCCTGCGACAAGAACCTTGCCGTTGGGTAGAAGAATTGCCGTATGCAGGCTGCGCGCGTGAGCCAGGCTTCCTGTTGCAGTCCAGGAATGGCTAGTAGGATCGTAGAGTTCTGCGCTTGCGAGAAAGCCTGCCTGTCCTGCTCCGCCCGCGATCAATACCTTTCCATTGGGTAAAAGATTTCCCGTAGGATTAACGCGCGGAAAACTTAGCGTTCCTCCGGACGACCAAGTCCCGCTAGCTGGGTTGTAGAGTTCGGCCACACTTACGAATCCGTTTGAATCATCGCCTCCTGCCACTAAGACAGTGCCGTCGGTGAGCAATGTGGCTGTATGTGCACCACGACCCAGGCTGAGGCTGCCCGTTACCGACCAAATGCCTGTAGTAGGATCGTAGAGTTCGGCTGTTCGCAGCCCGTCAATCGAAGATCGCCCACCCACAACCAGAACTTTGTCGTCATGCAGGAGTGTTGCGCTGTGAACGTAGCGACCGTTACTCAGATTTCCCGTGGCGCTAAATGTGAATGGATTTGCGAACGAGGCCTGGACGAGAACGAAAGAAGTGGCGAGAACTAGTTGTAACCGAAAAATTCGCACGTCCGAAGCGAAAGCAGGAATCAAACGAGAAGCGCTAGGAAAAAAATTTCATGAAGCGACCGGCTGAGTCGCGACGCGCTAACGAGTGCTGACGCTGATTTTCTTCTCGACGTGCTCGATCGTTCGTTCGCGGCTTTGTAGCGTTCGTCGGCGTAACTTTCGCTCGAGGCGCCCTTGAGAGCGCAGGCGAAATTTGCCAGGAGTCATTCCCAGGCGGCGTTCGAAGGCGCGGCGAAAAGCATCCGCACTGCGGAACCCCACGGAGTCGGCCACACTCTTGATCGTTGTGCGCGGTCCGAGCAGCCGGCGACGCGCTTCGCCCAGACGTAATCGCTCAACAAATTCTGCCGGCGCGGCGTGGAAGACGCGCTTGAAGACACGGCGAAAATGGCGCGGGCAAAGCGCGGCTTTTTGCGCCAGCACAGGCACCGATAAGTCCTGATCCAGATGCGCCAGAATCCATGTCGGCAAATCGGCCAGGCGATCAGTCGCCGCACATTGTTCCTGCGGCAGATAGACCAACGAGTCGTCCTCTCCCGAAGGTTTCAGCCTAACGACAAACTCACGCGCCACTTCGCGGGAGATTTGCGGTCCGTAGTCCTCATCGATCAGGGCGAGCGTCATCTCGAGCGCAGCCTTTCCGCCTCCACAAGTAAAGAAGCGGCCATCGCGCGAGAACGAGGCGACCGGATTAACGCGCAGCTTGGGAAAACGTTGGGCCACTTCGCGCGCGCAACGCCAATGAGTCGTCACTTGCACGCCCTCGAGCAGACCACTTTGCGCGAGCGGATAAATCCCGCCGGAGACAGTGGCGATCCGCCGGATGCGAGTGTGTTTGTGCAACAACCACGACGCAATCTGATCGCAGACGTCAGGAACGCGCACCCCTTCGCCGCCGGGAATCAGAATTGTGTCGATCGCTCTGATTTCGTGGGCGCACTTGTCGATCTTGAATTCAAGACCGGATTCGGAAATAAAGCTTCGCCCGTTGAGGCCAAGCGTGACCACTTCGTAACAAGCGCGCGCACCCCTATGATCGAATATGTGCGCGGCTTTGAAGGCGGAGAGCGGCTCGACGAAATCGAGCGTCGCCACTCCATCAAAACCAAGAATGCCAATTAGACGCGGACGGAAAACAGGTGAATGCACTAATTGTTTTGTAAGACATCGCGTGCGTCGAACAATGACCACCTCGCGCGTTCAGGTAAGGCCACTTCGTTTCGTAAAGCGGCGGGTGATCAAGGCAATCGGCAGTCCGATGCCGAACAGGTGCACCATGAAATCGGTCGCCATCGCGATCGGTGCCGGTTTGGATTTCGGCGCGGCAGAAAGTGGCAGGACCACTAGATGCATGAACGCGTAGGCGCCCGCACCGTAAGCGATCCCGCAGATGACGGCGTGCCGAACAAGGATCGGTAGTTTGCGGCTGGCCAGGAAATAAACCGCGGCCATTCCGGTTGAGATGACGAATTCCAAAACAAAACCAAGCGCGGCCGTGGTGCTTCCGCCGTTAAATGAATCGCGCCCGAGCAAGCCGCTGGCGATGAATTGCAAAACCCGCGTCGGCGCAATCCCGCGCACGGCGCAGAACGGCAGGACGTAAATCAAATCGATCGCACCGGCGACAAAGCCGGCCAGCAAAATTACCCGCAACGCTTTCATTCGTTAGACATCACTCTCATCGATGCTCTCGGTTTCGCGCAGGAGCGGCTATAGCCACTTGCGATTCTTGGAGCAGACCACTTGATGCCAATCCTTGTGACGCTTCGGCGCGAGTGAAATAATACCGACATGAAGGCCAATGGCGCGGTTCCGAAACGGCGACGCCGTTCCATCATCGCCTTCGAGATGATCCGGCTGGATCGCGCGGCGGTCGAACCACTTCACCAACAGCTTTACCGCCAGATCCGCGATGAATTGGAGCGCGGCAGTTTTGAATCCAACGTGTCGCGACTTCCTTCTTCACGCGCGCTCGCGATTGATCTCGGGATTTCGCGACTAACGGTCAACCTCGCTTTCGCGAAGTTGCACGACGAAGGCTATCTGCAATCGCGCAAAGGCTCGGGCACATTTGTGGTCGAGCGTTTGCCGAAAAGTTTTCTGAGCGTGGCGACGCCGCGGTTGGAAGCGGAAGTCGCGCGACCGACGCCTGTGGCCAGACGCGTACGGGAGATGCATGACGAACGTTCCTCGCGCCAACTCGATTTCGGAATTGCCGGGCCGCCGAATGTTTCTTTCTCTCCGGGATTGCCGGCGGTTGATGAATTTCCCATCGCGATCTGGGAACGTCTGCGTTCGCAGGTCCTCGCGAAAAAGGGAACGCACCTGCTCCATTACGCATCGAGTCGCGGCGACTTGAGTCTGCGCAAAGCGATCGCGACTTACCTCTGCGATTCGCGCGGCGCGCGTTGTCACGCCGAACAAATCGTCGTGGTCGCGGGCATGCAGCACGCGATGCTTGTCGCTGCACTCGCACTGGTTAATCCGGGCGAAGCCGTCTGGACGGAAGATCCCGGTTACTATCAGGCGGCGCGCGTTTTTGCTTTCGCCGGCGCCAAAGTGGTGCCGCGTCCGCTCGATCGCGACGGCATGATCATCGGGCACGCGACGAAACGCACCGCGCCCAGGCTTATTTACCTCACGCCATCGCATCAATTTCCGCTCGGGGTAACCATGAGTTTGCAGCGCCGCATCGCCATGATCGATTTCGCGAGAAAATTCGAAAGCTACATTTTGGAGGACGATTACAACGCCGAGTTCCGTTTCGACGGACCGCCCTTGCCTTGCCTGCAAGGTTTGGATAATGCGCGCCGTGTTATTTATGCCGGCACCATGAGTAAGATTCTTGTGCCCTCGATTCGGCTTGGCTACCTCCTCGTGCCGGAACAAATCGTCGATTCATTCGTCAAAGTGCGCGCGGTCATGGATCAGCATTCGCCGTCCATCGATCAAGCCACGCTGGCGCGCTTCATCACCGAAGGATTTTTTCTCAGTCACGTGCAACGAATACGAAAAATCTACGCGGACCGGCGTGAGTATTTCATCGAGCAATTCGAGAAATATCTCGGCAAGATTTTCCGGCTCGAAGTTTCGCCGGCTGGATTGCATTTCGTCGCCTGGCTGCGCGACAAAAATGATTTCGAGATCTTCAAACGCGCCCGCGACGAAACATCCATGCGGCCCTCGGCCCTCTCGTTCTCCTGCATCGAAGCGCAGTTGCCGCCGGCTTTTGTTTTTGGTTTCGCTGCCTGGTCGCGCGCGCAAACTCGCGAAGGCCTGGCCAAACTGGCCGCGACCTTCGCGCGTCAAAAATCGAAAAGCACTCGTTAGGCAAAAGCGCCTAACGAGTCAGATCGATACCTTTCGGCATTTCCGTCGGATGGGGTGCGTCGATGCGGCTGTGCTTCCGGCCGTAGCTAAAGTAGAAGATAAACCCGATCAGTAGCCAGACGATCAGCCGCAACCAATTGGTCCAGCCCAATCCGAAGATCATGGCGCCGCATGTGATGATGCCAAGAGTGGCCACGAGCGGCGCGGCCGGCACGCGGAAGCCGCGTTCGAGCTCTGGATTTTTCACGCGCATGATCCAAACGCCGGCGCAGACAAGGCTGAAAGCGAAGAGCGTTCCAATGCTGGTCATTTCGCCCGTGATATCTGCCGGCAGGAAGGCGGCCATTACGCCGGTGAAAACAAAGAACAGCATGTTTGATTTATAAGGTGTGCGGTAGCGCGGATGCACGTCGGAGAAAATCGGCGGCACCAGGCCGTCCCGGCTCATGGAAAAGAAAACGCGCGATTGCCCGAGCAACATGACCAGGATCACCGAAGAAAATCCGGCCAGAATCGCCACCGTGACTGACTTCGAGAGCCATTCGTATCCATGCATGTAAGTGCTGATCGCGTAAGCCACGGACGCTTCGCCGCCACGGAGTGGATCGCGGAAATCCGCGACGGGTGCGATGCCGCTAAGGACATAGGAGA
>JALZAX010000335.1 GCA_030948055.1 Verrucomicrobiota bacterium
ACAAAAAGTATGGCGACATCGTGCACATGCAGTTGGGCAAGCGGCATGATTTTTTGCTCAACCATCCCGATTACATACGCGCGGTTTTGCTCGACACGGAAAACTTCCGGCGCTCCGTCCATCGTCCGCTGCAGCGCGTGCTGGGCCAGGGTTTGCTGACCGCCAAAGAACCGAAACATAAAAGGCAGCGCACCATGTTGCAGCCGATTTTTCATCGGCAAAAAATCGCCGCGCTCGGCGGAATGATGGTCGAAGAGATCGCGCGTTGGAGCGATCGATGGCGCGACGGTGCCACCGTAGACATGGGCGACGAGATGACGAATCTCGCCATGTCGATCGCGGGCAAGACGCTTTTCAACGTCGACTTCGACACCAAGGCGCCGGAGCTGCGCAGTGTGCTGACGACGATTTTGAAGGCGACGCGCTTCAACAACCTGCTCGTGGCCAGCAAACATTTCGAGAAACTGCCGCTGCCCGTCCATCGACGTTTCGCCCGCGACGCGAAGCAACTCGATGACATGATTCGCGAAATGATCGACGAGCGCCGCGCCGGCGCGTGCGACGACCCCGATTTACTTTCGATCCTCGTCTCGATGCACAAGCAATCGAAGCGCGGTTTAACCGACCAAAAAATCCGCGATCAAATCCTGACGTTTTTTATCGGAGGACATGAAACGATCGCGAGCGGCCTGATGTGGACCTGGTATTTGTTGGCGAAGAATCGTGATGCGGCGACAAAATTACGATCAGAAGTCGATGCGGTTCTTGGTCAACGATTGCCGACGGTCGAAGACATGGAGCGACTTCCTTACACGCGCATGGTCTTCTCCGAATCCATGCGCTTGTATCCGCCGGTTTGGATCATGGGACGGCGCGCGCTCGCGGAAGTGAAACTGAACGGCTACACCATTCCGAGCGGCTCGTATGTCCACGTCAGCCAGTACTTGATGCATCGCGACGCGCGTTTTTTTCCGGAGCCGGAACGATTCGATCCGGAGCGTTGGATCCAGGAGGCGGCAGCAGCGCGGCCGAAGTTTTCCTACTTCCCATTCGGCGGCGGCGGCATGCAATGCATCGGAGAAGGTTTCGCCTGGATGCAGGCTGTGTTCGCCATCAGCATTCTCGCGCGCCGCTGGGAAATGAAAGTCCAGCCTGGCCTGCGCGTTGAATTGCAGGGACAGATCACGCTGCGTTCACGTCACGGCATGCCGATGATTTTGCAGAAGCGAAAGAGTGCCTAACGACAGCTTTCGCGCTGCGGCATAAACATCGTCAGACATTTGCAGGCGCCGCCGGCCTTGAGGAATTCCGACATCTGTTGCGAATGGCAGGTGTAGCCGCGCTCCGTTAATTTCGTCACGAGATTCGGCGCGCCTTCCGGGAGAACAATGTCGCGATCGAGCACGACGGCGTTGCAGCAAAACACCGTCGCTTCTTCTTCACTAACGTCGATCAAATCTGGAATGTGATCGCGAATGGTGCGTTGCCCGTATTCGTCAAATGCCGCCGGAAACCACATCGCGCCGCCATCAGTCAGCGGACAAAAACAAGTGTCAATGTGATAGAAGCGTGGATCGACCAATTCGACCGAGATGACCAGGCAGCCTAACAAGTCGGCGATGGCGCGATGCGAGTTGATGTCGGTGCGGAATTTATAGCCGCAAAAAAGCGCGTCGCCGGCGAAGAGTGCATCGCCTTCACCTTCGAAATACAAATCCTTCGGCAGCCAGACGACTTCGTAATCCTGCTCCTGCATCCAGAGCGCGAAGAACGGCGCCTCGCTCGCGCGTTCCTGATGGCGAAAATTACTCGGGATAAATCTGCGACCGATCGTTAGACCGGCGTTGGCGGTGAAAACCATGTCCGGCAACTTCGGTTGCGGAGCGATGAGATGAACTTTCGTATCGAATTTCGAGAGAGTCGCGTGCAAGCCGCGCCATTGCGCCTGCACCTTTGGCGTGTCGGCGCCGCGGTCACGACTCATCCATGGATTGATCTCGTACTCGATGCCGTAGTGATCCGGCGGACAGAGCAACAACTCGCGCATGATTAGGCGAGTTCTTTCAGGTCTTCGGTTAGCTCGCGCAGAAACGGTTCGACATCGGTAACGAGTCCGACGGCTTGAAATGTTTGCTGACTCGTTAGGCGCGCGACTACGCGTGGATCGATGTCTACGCACACCATCTTCGTCGTCACCGGCACCATGTTGGCGACCGCGATTGAATGCAGCATCGACCCCATCATGAGAACGAGCGAAACGTCGCGCAGTTTTTCGCGCATGATGCGCCGTGCTTCGATCATGTCAGTCGTGACGCCGGGAATCGGTCCGTCATCGCGGATTGAGCCGGCGAGAACGATATCCACGTTATGCTTCACGCACGCGTGCATGATTCCTTTCGTCAGGATGTTTTTCTGAACCGCGGCCGCGATTCCGCCGGCGCGACGAATGACATTGATGGCGCGCATGTGATTGTCGTGTCCTTCATCAACCAGACCTCCGCCTTCCAGACTAACGCCTAACGAAGTTCCGTAGAGCGCGCTCTCCACGTCATAAACGGCGAGTCCGTTTCCGCTGAAGAGCCGCTGGACATATCCGCGCGTGATCAATTTCTCGAGGTGCTCACCGGCGCCGGTGTGCACCAACGATGGACCGGCCACGACCAGGATATTGCCTTTCTCGGCGCGTGTTCGTTGCAGTTCCCGCGCGACTTCGCGAATGATGGCCGACTTCGGCGTCTCCGCGGAAACGTTGGCGTTGAAGTGGAAAACGCTGGTGTGCGCAGTGTCGCGCTCCACCGGTTGCACGCGAATCCCGTCATGACCAGTGACGATGAAATCGCCTTTCCGGAGGTCGGAAAATTTCGCAGTCCGGGCGCTCAGTTTTTGACGATCGACCACGATGCCGCTGTCCATCATCGGTGACTCGACCGGCAACTCGCGGCCGCCGAGTTGCACGAAGGTTTGCTGGTTCGTCGTGACATAAAAGTCGTCCGGGAAAACACCCTCAGCGGGAGCAGGCGAAAGTTGCACATCCTTGCGCTTGATAACTTCAGCGCCGTGCTGGCGAAGCCGCAGAAGAATGTCGTTCAGTTTTTCGGCCGACGGCGCGGAGACATCGATGCGCGCGTAACTTTGATCGACGCGGTTCTGTCCGATTTTGATCTCGGCGATTTTGAAGGTAGCGCCGCGCGTCAAGATTTCATCGAGGACCTTTGGCAAAATAAGCGAGTCGATGATGTGGCCGCGTAGTTCGACGGTTTCGTTAGGCATTCAATCGATTTTAGCGCAACGGCGCTGAATGCGCTAATTTTGCCTAACAAGTCCA
>JALZAX010000040.1 GCA_030948055.1 Verrucomicrobiota bacterium
GGCAAATGGTGGGCGCGTATTATCTGGTGCGCGATTTGATTGTGGCGAGCGGGGCCTTTCTCGGCGCGGCGCTCTGGAAGTTCGGGCCGCAGATTAATTTCGCCGGCGCCACCGTACTCGGCGTGCTCGGAACGATCTTCTATGTCATAACGTTACCAAGAAAGAATGCAGTCATTCTTGTTTGATCTTCGCTAACGTGAGCGCAGTCGAACGGACCCGTATCGTCCGTCTCAATAACCGCGAAATCGCGCGCGGTGGTTACGTCCTTTATTGGATGCAGCAATCGCAGCGGGCGGTTTTTAATCACGCGCTCGAATACGCGGTCTCGCGGTCTAACGAGCGCAAGCAACCGCTGCTGGTCTGCTTTGGCCTGACCGATGGTTATCCGGAAGCGAATCTTCGTCATTACACCTTCATGCTCGAAGGGCTGCATGATGTCGGCGTTGCTCTAAAAAAACGTGGCGTTGGCTTCGTCTTGCAACACGGCGATCCGGCGGAGGTCGCGCGCCGGCTCGGTCAAGATGCCTCGCTCATCGTTTGCGACCGCGGTTATCTCACCGTGCAGAAGCAATGGCGCGAACGCGTCGCGCAAGAAGCACGTTGCGCGGTCATCCAAGTCGAAAGCGACGTGGTTGTGCCGGTGGATGTCGCTTCCGATAAACGCGAATTCGCCGCGCGCACTTTGCGTCCGAAGCTTGCCAGACTCTGGCCCAAATATCTCCGCCCGGTTCGCAATGTTCCGTTGCAAGAGAAATGGCGGGGAAAATTGCCGCGCGGATTGGATTGGGGAAATCCAGAAATGCTCGCGCGCGGTTTGAAGATTGATCATTCGGTCTCAGCCGTGACCCAACACTTCCGCGGCGGAACGGGTGAGGCCGAAAAGATCTTTCGGCATTTCTGCCGCGGTTTGTTGAGGGATTACAAAGAGAATCGCAACCAGCCACAGACCGATGACGTTTCGCAGATGAGCAAGTATCTGCATTTCGGTCAGATTTCGCCGGTGTGGCTCGCGCTGAAGATCCGTCGCCACGCGCGCGCCGGAAAAGAGAACATCGAAAGTTTCCTCGATGAACTACTCGTTCGGCGGGAGCTTTCCATGAACTGGGTCGAGAATACGAAAGATTACGCTCGCTATGATTCACTGCCGGAATGGTCGCGCAAAACTCTCGCGCAGCATGCGCGCGACCGGAGGCCAATAACCTACACCCGCTCGAAATTGGAAGACGCGCACACGCACGACCGCTATTGGAACGCAGCCATGAACGAGATGCGGTTTACCGGTTACATGCACAATCACATGCGCATGTATTGGGGGAAGAAAATCCTCGAATGGAGCCCAACTCCGCAGCAAGCGCACGCCACCGCGCTCGCGCTCAACAACAAATATTTTCTCGATGGCCGCGACGCCAATTCCTTCGCTAACGTCGCCTGGATTTTCGGACAACACGATCGTCCATGGGGCGAGCGACCGATTTTCGGGATGGTCCGTTACATGAACGCCGCGGGCCTCGAGCGGAAGTGCGACATCGAGGCCTACGTGGAAAAGGTCAACGCACTTGTCGCGTGGAGTGACGCTACTTCGATTCGGTCGGCGGAGTGAGGTCCCAATCTTTCGGGATCGAATCAATTTCGAGACGGCCGGCTGATTCCGTTTTTGCGAATTCCGCGGCGCGGGCGAGGCCGACGATGACGATGAAAGTCACGATCAACCCAAGGAGAAAAATGCAAATAACGTAGTCCATGACGCGTCAATCCTTGCGGCGGGTTGAAATTGTTCCGGCCAGAAGGGCGACGCGGACGCCGACCCAAAGCGCGAGAATGCTCGGCACCCATAGACCGACGAAGACGCCGTAGTCGCGATTGACGAGGAACCAAAGCGCGACGCTCGCGACGAAGCTCGCGAAAGTTGCGATGAGAAAGGGATAATCAATTCTGGTGAACATAAGTGAGGTAGGTCTGCCGGTTTCGGTCGAGCGCGCGATGCGGGCTCATTTTATTTTTGTTTTTGGAAATTCAGGTTGACTCGATCCGCGAATACGCGCGGCCTCGCCAAACCGCGGGGCGAAAACGAAGTCGGCCGAGGAAGGCGGTCCCTTGAATGGAGAGGAGAAGAGCGATGCCAATTGGATGCAGCAGCGCGCCGAGAAATGATTGGCGGAAACGGACAACCGCGAGGACGCGCGGAAGAAGCGCCAAAAGAACAGCGACGAAAATTAGCGGCGATGGCGCCAGTGCCAGCAGAAGAAACGGCAGGACTTGTCCGCCGAAAAGAATGAGCGTGGCGGGAACGATCAGCTTGGTTGAGCCAAGTCCTTCATGCGCGTTTTTTGCGAAGCCGTTCCAGACTTCGGAATCGTTTGAATACATGCGGCATTGAAAAGTGTCGGTGCCGTCAAACAGATCTGTCTTGAAACCGTGTGCGCGAAAATTGCGCGTGAGCGCGACCGCGTCATGGATTCGATCGCGAATCGCCGCATGACCGCCCGCGCTTTCGTAAGCTTCGCGACGGACCGCGAGAATTTGGCCGCAAGCCGCGGCGAAACGCGGATCGGTTCCGCTGCGCATGCGTTGCAACGGAAGAAAGCCGAGCAGAACGAAATGGATTAGCGGAATAATCAGCTTCTCCATTAAACTGCGCGTCTCTTCGTGCGGCACGCCGCTGACCAGCGCGGCACCGCTGCGCTCGACAAATTCTGCGAGACGCGCGAGTGAGTCCGCGCGGGAAATCCGGACGTCCGCGTCCATGAAAATCAGAAGCGGATGACGTGCGAGCGAAGCGAGTTGATGACAGGCGAAATTTTTTCCGCACCAGCCAGTGGGCAATGCCGGAGCAGTCTCGAGTCGCACTCGTGCATCCGCGGCGACAAATTCGCGAACGATTTCCGCGGTGCGATCGCTCGAATCATCATCGAGCACCACAACTTCGAAATCGACGCCGGTGCTTTGCAAAACGGAACGCAAGGCGGCAGCAATATTCGCTTCTTCGTCGCGCGCGGGAATGAGCACCGAACATCGCGCGCGCTCAATTCCCGCTTGTGGCAGACGCGCGTAGAGCCTGAGATTTTTCAGGAAGAGGAGGGCGGGAACGAGAGCAAGGAAGCAACTCGTCGCCGTTAGCCAGAAAATCATGACTGCGCCTCCGCGTGATGTTCGGGCGCGAATTTTTCACCGCGCAGCTGCGACTTTAGTCGACGCCACGCGTCGTAAATCGCGTGCACCCCGGATTTCCCACGGTTCAAGGTCAACCACGCGCCCGCGTCGCGACGGCAGGATTGTTCCGCGAGTTCGTCCTGCAAATTTTCCAGCGCGTCGCTGAGAATTTCCAATCGATCATTCGCGTCGCTGAGCAAAATCGGCTGACCGAACGCGACCAGAATTTCGGGACGCGGTTCCGTCCAAAACGAATACTCAATCGCCAGCGGAATGACGGCCGCATTCGGCACGCGTTTCGTCAGCGCGTTCAAACCGCTTTGCAATCGCAGCGGACGGGCGCGCACATCGGTGAAGCGACCCTGCGGCGTTAGCCAAAGCGCATTCCCCGACGAAGCGAGAATCGCTTGTGTGGTGCGCAAAAAATCCCGCGCACCGGCGGCGGTGTTTTGTTCGACCCCGAAAAATCCGAGCCGCCGAAAGAACGAATATCGCTCGATCATCGTGGCATCGATGGGCGCGTAGGAGTTGCGCTGCGGGAAAAATTCGCGCGCGAGCAACAAGCTAACGAGCGGGTCCCACCACGCCGCGTGATTGAGATAAATCACGAGCGGCTGCGCACAATCGAACGGCATCTTGTTTTTCAGAATGCGCACGGCGTGAAAATGACGGCGAACATAGTGCCGGCTGTAGCCGGCAAAGATTCTCAAGAGCCGGGCAGAAATGCGCGGTTGTGGCAGACGCGAAGAATTTTTCATCGCGCCATTTCCACTTCCCGCGGTGACGCGGCGCCAAACATGTCGTGATCGAGCGTGTCGGCGGCGATCCAGCCGGACATCAAAACCATCGGCATGCCCGGGCCGGGATGCGCGGCACCGCCGGCAAGATAAAATCCGCGCAAATCTGGGCTACGATTTCCCGGCTTGAATGCGCCGAGAAATTTTCCGTGACTCGCCAGACCGTAAATCGCGCCATCGAGCACATGATAGCGCTCGTGAATATCCTGCGGCGTGAGCGCGCTCTCGAAAACAATGCGCGATTCGATGTCCGGCATCTGCCCGGTGCGCTTCAGTTTTTCCAGAATGACGCGGCGATATTCCGGCAGCATTTTTTTCCAGTCGTGATGCGGCCGGAGAAACGGCGCGTGCACCAGAACGTAAAGCGCTTCGCCTCCGGGCGGCGCCGTCCCGGGCTCGGTCGAACTAGTGGCGGCGAGGTAGCAAGTCGGATCGGGCGCGGGTTCGCCCTTTTTGTAAATCCAATCGAACTCCTCTTCCGGATCGCGACTAAAAATAAAATCGTGATGCGCCAGATGTTCGTAGCGCTTGTTCAAGCCGAGGTAGAGCACGACGCCGGAGCACGCGGGCTCATACTTACGGCGACGTTGGAAACGTGCGCTGACTTCACCCTTAATCAGCTCGCGATGCGTGCGCACGGAATCGCAATTTGAAACAACTGCGGTGAGCGCGATCACAGCACCTTCATCGGTCAGCACGCCTTCAACTTCACCGCCGTGGGACAAGATTTTCTCGATCTTTGTCTCGGTGCGGAATTCCACGCCGAGTTCGCTCGCCAGCCTAACGAGTGCTTCCGGCACCGCGCGCGTTCCGCCCATCGGATACCAGATGCCTTCGCCGGTTTGCATGTGCGCGATCCCGCAAAGCACCGCCGGCGAACCGTAAGGCGACGAGCCGACATATTGCGTGAAGTGATCGATCATTTGCGCGACGCGCGGATCGGGGGTGAAGGCGCGCACCGTCGATGCGACCGAGCGGCCCATGCGCATGGCGAAAACGTCGCCGAGCATTTTTGGATCGAACGAGGCCTTGAACTCAAACATGTCGCGTAAACCGCCGATCGGTTTGTAGAAAAAGTGGCGTTGCGAAATTTCTTCGAGGCGCGCGCTGTAATTGATAAAATCGCGGTAACGCGCGCCGGAGTTTGTTTGAGGAGCGAAGGCATCCAGCGTTTTCGCCATTGCCGCGGGATCCTGCGCGAGATCGAGCGAAGAACCGTCTTCGAAAAAACAGCGCCACTGCGGGTCGAGCCGCACCAGCTCCAGATAGTCTTCCATGCGCGCGCCAGCTTCACTGAAAATGCGCCGCAAAACCGATGGAACCGTCACGATAGTCGGTCCCATATCGAAACGAAATCCGTCACCGCGTAGTTGCGCAGCCTTGCCGCCGAGCCAGGCGTTGCGCTCGAAAAGAATGACTCGACGTCCGCGCGCCGCCAGGACACACGCCGCGGAAAGTCCGCCGAGCCCGCCGCCGATAATGCCGATCGGTTTCATGATTTTGTCACTCTGATTTTTTTGCGAAGCGCAACGAAAAATTCGCGCCACGCGCCGAAGCGATCGCGCCCGTGCACCGCGCGAATGTAGCTCGCGAAAAAATCGGCATCATCGGCAGTTGCTTCGTCGAAATGCGGATGCGTGCCGCCCCGACGAACAGTGACCACATGCGGGAACGTCATTTCGAGCAAACCTTCCTCGCCGCGCGTGCTGCCGAATCCGCTCGCCTTCACCCCGCCGAAAGGCATGCGCGGATCCGCTGTCGGCACGATTAGATCGTTGATCACGACGAAGCCCGTTTTGAGACGCGCGGCGATGTCGCGTGCTTTCGTGATATCGCGGGAAAAAATGGCAGCGCCGAGTCCGAACTCGGATGCATTCACACAGGCGATCGCGGCTTCTTCACTCGAGACGCGCTCGATCGAAATATCTTCATGCAGGCATCGCCGCAGATCGTCGGCGACGGATTCCATGACGATTAATCGCTGCGGCGCGATGCAGGTTTCGCCACCATTCAGCCGCAGACCAAAACGCACCGCGCGCGCGACGAGATTGAGATCGGCATCGGCGAGGACGAGCATCGCGTCTTCGCCGGAAAGTTCCATCACCGCCGGAGTGTTTGACTCCGCGAGTGCAGCGAGCAGATCGCGGCCATTCTCCGACGAACCAGTGAAGACGACCTTGTCGACGCCAGCAGCGATCGCGTCCTTCGCCGATTCGATTCCTTCCGGAAGAACCGTGAGCAAATCGGAATCGAGACCAGAATCAAATGCCAGTTGCGCGAACGCGAGCGCGACGGCTCGCGTGCCCGGCGCAGGTTTGAGCAGGACCGCGTTGCCCGCGAGGAGCGCATGCAAGGTGTGAACGGCCGGAAGAAAAAGCGGATAATTTCCCGGGCCGATGACGAGAACGCAGCCAAATGGTTGCCTTTGCACTTCGAAAGAAAGGCCGCGCAGCCAGAGCGGCTGTCCCCGTTTTCCGTGACGACGCGCAGCGAGCACCCGGACCGCATTTCGTTCCAGCCATCGACAAGCATCCGCCAACGGCAAAACTTCAGAGACCAATTTCTCCGCGATCGGCCGGCGATTCACGGCCGCCGCCGCCTCGGCGAGCAGTTCCAACTTTTTCGCGATGAGATGACGGAGTTTGCGAACGACGTGGCTCCGATCACGTATCGACGTCAGTGCCCATTTTTTTTGAGCGGCGCGCATTTGCGAATGCGAATTCACGCTCGGCGCAATCGACAATTCGATGATCGCACTCATCACGCCGCCTCCAGATTTAGCGCGAGTGGCGAAACGTGTGTCGCCTCCGCTGTTTTCACGCCCAACTCTTCGAGCAGAAGTCGCGTGCTGATTCGAGCCGATTCAAAAATCACCGGCAACCCGCTGCCCGGATGCGTGCCGCCCCCGACCAAATAAATGCCGTCGACATCTTCGAAACGATTGTGCGGACGCAGGTGCAACATTTGATCGAGCGTGTGCGCGAGATTGAAGGTCGCACCCTGATGGATCTCGTATTTCGTGTCCCAATCGGCCGGCGTGATGATGCGTTCGAAACGAATGCGGCGCTCGATATCGCTGAAGCCCGCCTTGGCAATTTGCTTTAGCATCAAGGCGCGAAAACGTTCGCGCTCGCGCGACCAGTCAACATTCGGATGCTGATGCGTGACCGGCGCGAGAATATAAAGCGCGCTGCTGCCGCGCGGCGCCAGCGTCGGATCAGTCACGCAGGCGTTTTGCACATAGAACGACGGATCGTCGGAGAGCACATGCTGGTTCTCGATCTCGTCGAGGTTACGCGCGTAATCGGCCGCGATGTGAATGTTGTGATGCGGCAGATCGAAGGTGCCTTCGACGCCGAGATATATCATGAAAGTGGAGCAGGAGAATTTCTTGCGCGCGATTTTCTTGTTGCTCCAACGACGCCGCAACCGATCCGGCACCAGGCGTTGCATGGCGCGTGCGAAGTCGGCGTTCATGACGATAGCGCCGGCTTTCTCCACGCCTGAGGCGGTGCGCACACCGATCGCGCGTCGGCCGTCGAAAAGAACTTCTTCCACTGGCGAATCGGTGCGGATTTCAACGCCGAGCCGCATGGCAACGCGCGCCATGGCCGCGGTCACCGCCGCACAACCGCCAATCGGATGAAAAACTCCGTATTCGTATTCGAGAAAGGAAAGAATCGAAAACAAACTCGGACAACGGAACGGCGACATGCCGAGATATTTGGATTGAAATGAAAACGCGAGGCGAATGCGTGGGTCACGGAAAAAGCGCCCGAGGTAAGTGTCGATTGATTGATGCGGGCGCAGCATCGGCAGCATCTTGAGCAGGCGCAGATTGATCAGGTCCTGCCAACCGAGGAAGGGCATCTCGAGACACGGTTCCATGCGCTGAAGCTTGGTCCGGTTCTCTTTCAGAAAACGGCTGAAGCCCGCGGCATCATCCGGCGCAATGGCAGCGATCTGCTCTTCCATGCGGCGAACATCCGGAGTCGCGTGCAATTCACCGCCGTTGCCAAAGACGATCCGATACTGCGGATCGAGCCGCACCATCTCTACTTCCGCGCGGAGCGATGTGCCGGCGGCGGAGAAGATTTCCTCGAGCACGCGCGGGTAAAGAAAAAACGTTGGACCGAGATCGAATTTAAACCCGTCGGCCTCTATTGATGAAGTGCGGCCGCCGACCATCGGAAGGCGTTCAAGGATTTTCACTTTCACTCCGGCGGCGGCGAGAAGAATGGCGGAGGCCAGACCGCCCGGTCCCGCGCCGATGATGATGACGTCCTTGTTCACAGCGGGCGTTAGAGCGGCGTGCGAATGCCGCAGGCGCGGGCCGCGCACCAACCACCCGCCGCTTCAAGAAACAGGAAGAGCGCGACTAAGACGCAGATCAGGGCTGCGAGTCTTGACTGCGGCTGCAGGGCGGCGCCCGAGCATAGGAAGATCAAGCCACCGATCGCGCGCAAGATCCGGCCTCGATAATCGATGTTTCGTCGGAGGATTTTCATGGTTGTCTAATCTCTGTCTAAGCGATTAATAAACAGCTGTCAAGGTTCTGTCTAATCTAAGTTTCCATGTATGGCTAGCGGAGATGCGGCTAAACTTGTTGTGATGTGCGCATAATTGGTCTAATTATTGTCTAATGTCAGATCGACCGATGCATCCGATTCAAATCGCCGCCGCCCGCAGCGGATTGAGTCCGCATGTCATTCGCGTGTGGGAGCGCCGCTATGGCGCGATCAAGCCGAAACGCGGGGCCTCGCAGCGCCGGCTTTATTCCGACAAGGAAATCGAACGGCTCGCGCTCTTGAGTGAAGCGACGCGCGCGGGCCATCCGATCAGTTCCATCGCGGATTTGAATGCGCCGGAGTTGCAGCGACTGCTGAACAAATCCAAAAGTGCGAAGCAGGCGGCTATTGTTCGCGTTTCCGATGAGGGCGCGGTTTTTCGCGGCGAATGTTTACAGGCAGTAAAGCGACTGGATGCAAAGGTCCTCGAGCAATCACTCCAGGGCGCGCTGGTCACGCTCGGACATCAGGGATTTCTGCAGGTAGTGCTGGCACCGCTGGCGGAAGAAATTGGAACGCGCTGGCGCGAGGGGACAATCACCGCGGCGCACGAGCATTTTTTCAGCGCCGCTGCAAAAGTTTTTCTCGGTCGCCTCAGCAAACAATTCGCGCCTGAAATCGGCGCGCCGAATCTTATCTCCTGCACGCCGCTGGGTCAGCTGCATGAACTGGGCGCGTTCATGGTGGGCGCGGCCGCGACCAATCTCGGCTGGCGCGTCGCTTATCTGGGCGCGGCGTTACCCGCAGCGGAGATCGCCGGCGCGGCGTTGCAGAACCAGGCTGCGGTGGTTGCGCTCAGCATTATCTATCCGGAAGACGATCCGGATTTGCCGGAGGAATTACTGCGCTTGCGAGACGATTTGCCTAACGAGACCAGCATCATTGTCGGCGGCCGGGCGGCGCCCGCATACGCAAAAAGTCTCAAACGCATTCGCGCCTTGACGGTTACTTCGCTGGCCGACTGTTGTGATGTGCTCGATCGGCTGCGCCGCGAACACCGGCGCAGGGCGGGCGCAAAACCCCGAGCATAAGAATTCTGAATCCATAACGCGCGTTCGCCGCATCTCATCCGAGAACCGCGCGCGCATATGGAAAAACTTCTGCAGGATTTTCGTTTCGGCTTTCGCCAACTTCTGAAAAAACCGGGCTTCGCTGCCCTTGCCATTATCTCGATGGCGTTGGGCATCGGAGCGAACACTTCGATCTTTAGTCTGGTCGATACCGTCTTGCTGCGACCGCTTGCAGTGAAAGACGGGTCGCAGCTGGTCGAGCTTTACGGGACGATGCACAAGGGCGCGGAATGGACGCTGCAGTCGTATCTGAACTACAAAGATTACCGCGACCGCAACAGCGTCTTCTCCGGTCTCTTCGTTTATCGCGTCGTGGTCAGCAGTCTCACGCAGAACAACTCCAGCCAGCGCGTCTGGGGTTATCTCGTCTCGGGAAATTATTTTGATGTGCTCGGCGTGAAGCCGGCGCTCGGCCGCGCGTTTTTGCCCGAAGAAGATATGACGCCCGATTCACATCCGGTGGCGGTGCTCGGTTACGGCTGCTGGCAACGTCGCTTTGGTTCGGACCCGGCCATCATCGGTAAGATAGTCGAATTCAACAGTCATCCATTCACGATTGTCGGAGTCGCGCCGAAAGGATTCATCGGCACGGAAGTCGCATACGACCCGGAAATGTTTATCCCTGTGATGATGGCGCAGACGATCGAGCCGGGCAGTCATTACCTCGAGAAGCGCGACTCGAACAACCTGTTCACGGTCGGCCGACTTAAGCCGGGCGTGAGTCTCGCACAGGCGAAGGCCTCCTTGGAAAATCTGACTGCGCAGCTGGCGCAGGATTATCCGGAGAACGTCGGCCGCGGAGTTCGTCTGGCGAAGCCGGGATTGTTCATCCCCGACATCGCGAATTCTGTTTTCGCTTTTACCGGCGTGCTCGCAGCCGTCGGTGCGCTCGTTCTCTTGCTCGCGTGCGTAAATCTGGCCAGTCTGCTCCTCGCGCGCGCGACGGAGCGACGACGTGAAATCGCCGTGCGACTCGCCATCGGTGCGAGCCGCGGACGACTCGTTAGGCAACTGCTCACCGAAAGTGTTTTGATTTCACTCAGCGGCGGCGCGGCCGGCGTGTTGCTGGCCGCGACGATCAATAGCGCGGTGCGCGGCATTCAACTCCCAAGCGATGTCGCCTTACTCTTCGATCTGCGCACTGACTGGCGCGTGCTCACGTTCACGCTCGTTCTTTCTATCGCGACCGGCATTCTTTTCAGTCTCATTCCCGCGCTGCAGTCATCGAAGCCGCAACTCGTGCCGGCATTGAAAGACGAATCGTCCATGGCTGGTTTCCGACGCTCGCGTTTGCGCAACGCGCTCGTTGTTGCGCAAGTCACCCTCTCGTTAGTCCTGCTCATCAGCGCCGGTTTGATCGTGCGCAGTCTGCAAGCCGCGCAGAAGATGCGGCCCGGCTTCAATCCGGAAAACGCGGTCGCGATTTCCTTCGACGTTAGCTTGCAAGGTTACGACGAAGAACGCGGTCGCGCTTTCCAGAAGCAGGTGCTCGAACATGCGCAAGCCTTGCCGCAAGTGGAAGGGGCCGCGCTGACTGATTACCTCCCGCTGGGTCTGAATTACAACGACAACACTATATATATAGAAGGGACCGAGTTCACCGGTGCGAATAATCTGCCGCTCGCAATTCCGCTCGAAGGGACCCCCGGCTACTTCGATGTCATGGGCATTCCGCTGCGCGGCCGCGATTTTCGCGAAGACGAAAGGACGAAAGAACAACGCGTCGCAATTGTGAACGAAACCTTCGCGAAGAAATTCTTCCACGGCGAGGATCCGATCGGTCGGCGCTTTAACTGGCATGGGCCGAACGATCCCTTCTTCGAAATCGTCGGCGTCGTGCCGGAAGGAAAATACAACTCGTTAGGCGAAGATCCGAAACCCGCGCTTTATACGCCGCTCTATCGCGATTACAGCGGCTCGGTCACGCTGGTGGCGCGCACTCATGGCGATCCGCACCAGGTCTTGCAGGCTCTGCGCGCTGAAGTGCAAAAGCTCGACCCGTAGATTTCCGTTTACGCGGCGAAAACGCTCAAGGAACACATGGGCACATCGCTTTTCCCTGCGCGCATGGCCGCGATCGCGCTCGGTAGTTTTGGTGTGCTCGCGCTCATTCTCGCCGCGGTCGGAATTTACGGCGTCATGTCCCACGTCGTGGCGGGACGGACGCGCGAAATCGGACTGCGCATGGCGCTGGGCGCGCAGCTGTCCGATGTGCAAAAGCTGATCCTGAAACAAGGAATGCTTCTGGCGGCGATCGGTTCGGTGATTGG
>JALZAX010000336.1 GCA_030948055.1 Verrucomicrobiota bacterium
GCTTTCAAGCGTTCCTGACCAGCCAGCGTGACCTCTGGCATGGTGAGATGCCGCGAATAACGCAACCGCTCATCACTCGTTAGGCTCATGCTTTGACCAGCTCCCAATTGATTCCGATCACGCGCATATCCTTGAAAGGTTTGAGCGATTTCGGAAACGCCAGATAGCGCGCGCCTTTACGTTCGCAAAAATCAGTCACGCCGAAATCCGTGCCAGTATCGGTCTGCTGGATGGTCATGATGCGATGATTCTTTTTCAAACTTTGCAGCTTTTTGTCGGCCCGCGGTTTTAGCCAGAGCGTGTAACTCTCGGGCTGGCCGGCCTTCGCGACCACATCAGTGAAACGAATCGTTTTCACTTTGAGCAACTTCATCGCGAAAAGAAAGTCCGCCAGAGAACTACGGCAAAGAGGATCAGACTACCGTTGCTGCATTCCTGCCCTGGCGGGGTTTGTAAGTCCGCAGTCCATAGCCCCTGACGGAACGGGAAATTCGCGCAAGTGCAGCGCGGCGCAATTCATTTTGCTTCGATTGACAGGCAAGAGCGCTTCTGTTTGCATCGCGCGCGTGAAGTGGTTTTCGCTCGCCTTGGTTTTTCTCAGCGGTGTTTCGTGCACGACCTTGGAAAATCGGCGCGATCTTTATCGCGCTCCGGGCGAAGGATACGAACGCAATTATCCACAGCCGCCGCCCACGCGAAAACCCGCCAGTGGTCCCGTGCCTGCGCCAGAAACAACAACGGGCGCAATTGAACGCAACGGCGCGATCACTTTTCCGGAAGAACGTTTACCGGAAGCAGGACACTGACTCGTTAGGCGAACGGAAGGTTCGCCTTGATGCGCGCGACGTCGGTCTTATCGACCACGGCAGACTTGGCCATCTGACGTTTGCGCTTGGCGCTTTTGCCCGAGAGCAAATGCCGACGCGAGGCATGCTGACGCAAAATCTTTCCGGTCCCCGTGACTTTGAATCGCTTGGCGACCGCTTTTCGCGTTTTGCTGCGCGCAATGGCTTTCGGCATAAGGCGCGGAAGATAATTCAGTTTGCCCGGGAGACAACTGCTTTAAGTTTCGGCGCATGGAATCCCAGAATCCCCAGGTCGTAATCATCGGCGCCGGCTTCGGCGGTCTCGAGGCGGCCAAGCTACTCGGGAACGATCCCGTGCGCGTGACGATTATCGACCGCACCAACTATCATCTTTTCCAGCCGCTCCTCTATCAGGTCGCGACCGCCGCACTTTCGCCGGCGGACATTGCGGCGCCGATTCGCAGCGTGGTGCATCGTTACGCCAACATCGACGTCATGCTCGCGGAGGTCAGCGGCATCGATGTCGCCGCGAAAACATTGACCACCGGCGAACGTCAAATCGCTTACGATTATCTCATCATCGCGACGGGCTCGCGGCATTCCTATTTCGGAAATGATCAATGGGAAAAGCTCGCGCCCGGTTTGAAAAGCCTGGAAGACGCCATCGAAATTCGCCGGCGTTTACTGCTCGCTTTCGAATATGCCGATCGGATTACCGACGAGCCCGCGCGGAAGGCGGCCATGACATTTGCCATTATCGGCGGCGGACCCACAGGTGTGGAAATGGCGGGGGCAATCGCGGAAATCGCGCGCTACACGCTCGCGAAAGATTTTCGTCACATCAATCCATCCGACGCGCGCGTCATTTTAATCGAAGGCGATCAGCGTGTCCTTTCCGGTTTTCCCGAAGACCTTTCCGCCAGCGCGCTGAAACAATTACAAACTCTCGGCGTTGAGGTGATCACCGGCTCACATGCAAAAAATCTCACCGAAGCGGGTCTGGAGGTGAACGAGACATTCATTCCGTGTCGCGTGAAAATTTGGGCGGCGGGAAATAACGCATCTGGTCTTGGGAAATGTCTCGGTGTTCCGCTCGATCGCGCCGGGCGCGTGATGGTGAATAACGATCTGACCGTTCCAGATCATCCGGAAGTTCAGGTGATCGGTGATCTGGCGAATTTTACCCATCAAACCGGCAAACCATTACCGGGCGTTTCGCCAGTGGCGATGCAACAAGGCCGCCACGCCGCGCGCAACATTCTCGCCATGGTCGAGGGCCGGAAGCCGCAACGTTTTTGGTATTGGGACAAAGGCAGCATGGCGACAATCGGCCGCAATAAAGCGGTGGCCGATTTGAATTTCATTCACCTGAGCGGATTGCCCGCGTGGATGGTATGGCTTTTCATTCACGTGGTTTTTCTGGTCAGCTTCCGCAATCGCGTCGCGGTGCTGCTGCAGTGGGCTTGGGCGTATTTCACTTTCAACAAAGGCGCACGCCTGATCACGCGGAACTTCCAATCGGAACTGCGGCCGCCGGCCTAACGAGTGATCGGTGCGAGCCCGTTACATTTTGCCTAACTATCGCATCGCCGTCGTAGGCGCGGGCGCGATCGGCGGATACTACGGTGCGAAGCTGGGTTACTTCGGACGCGACGTGCATTTTCTGATGCGCGGCGATTTGCGCGAAGTGCGCCGCTTTGGCATTCGCATCAAAGGCAAAGCAGAGAACATTCGGCTGGCGAAAGTAAATGCCTACGCCACGACAGAAGAGATCGGCCCGTGCGATCTGGTTCTCATCGCCGTGAAGACCACCGCGAATCAGGACTTGTTAGACCTGCTCCCGCCGTTGCTGAAAGAGCAGACGATGTTGCTGACCTTGCAGAACGGCTTAGGCAATGAGGAATTTCTGGCGCAACATTTCGGAGCGGAGCGCGTCGTCGGTGGACTTTGTTTCGTCTGCCTCAACCGCGTCTCGCCCGGTGTGATCGAACATTACGACGTGGGTCGTCTCATCATTGGCGAATTCAACGGGCATCCGACGGCGCGGACGCACGATGTTTCGTGGGAATTCAAACGCTGCGGCGTTGTTTGCACAGTGACGGCAAACCTCGCATACGACCGTTGGCGCAAGTTGGTTTGGAACATCCCTTTTAACGGTTTGTCGATTACCGCAGGCGGGATCGATACGGCGCAAATTTTAGCGAACGAAGAATTATATGCGACCACGCTCGCATTGATGAACGAGATCATCGCGGCAGCAAACAAATGTGGACAGCCGGTGCGCACAATCGAAGCGCTCGAACAAATCAAACGGACAAAAACGCTCGGCGCTTACAAGCCATCGACCCTGATCGATTACGAAGCGGGCAAATCGCTCGAGATCGAAGCGATTTGGGGCGAACCGCTCCGACGCGGGCGAGCCGCGGGCGCGAAGATGCCGCAGCTGGAAAAACTGTACGAAAAACTAATGGCAATCGATCGCGAACGCCGGGACGCGCTGGCAAACAAA
>JALZAX010000041.1 GCA_030948055.1 Verrucomicrobiota bacterium
CGAGAACGCGCGCGGTGTGGTCGGACATCACGCTTAATGCACGCCGGGATTGGATCCACTGGATCGTCTCCTCCAAGCAAGAAGAGACGCGCACGCGCCGGATCAAAAATGCCTGCTCGATGCTCGCGGCCGGGAAGCGTCGCGTCTGCTGCTTCGATCGGTCTGGGTTCTACAGTAAGAGCATGAGCGCTCCTAAAGCGGCGACCTAAGTCGATTTTAGCCGAAGCGAAGAGAGCGGAAACGACTTACGCCAAACAAGGCTACTAAGGACACGAAGAGCAGGACAATACTTGAACCCGACTCGGGCACCGCGCCGATTCGAAGAGTGAAGTTCTGATTCGCTCCCGTTCCCCAGCTCCAGACATAGGTGCCCGGAGTCACACCAAGGCTGGCGAAGGTCTGACCGCTATAGGTATCGCTACTCAACAAAGGAGCGCCTGAAACGTAGCCTGCAGGCACGCTCATAAACGCGAAGCCCGGTTGGTTCCTCAACGCAACCTTGTCTCCGCTGCCCAAGTTCGCCAGGGTTGTGCCGCCGCTCCCGAAATTCGTCGGTCCAGGGCGGTCAGGCCGGTCAAGTCGAAGACACCACTCCCAATTGCCAGGACATTGGCCCCGACTTCCTGGAGAGTTACGGTATAACCGGCCTGGGTTGACGGGACGGAGAGTCCGAAAACGATGGCGATCGCCAGAGTCGCGAGCGCGGTGCGTGGAAAGGATTTGAGCGAAGAGCTTATGGTTTTCATGGGGGTTGCGTAGTCTGACGAAAAGCGAGCAGCGATGTCCAGCGTAATTGCTGTGTAGTGGCGCGTGTCCACACGCGCAGCCTCTTGCGGTTGAGGACACCCGCCTCTACACAGTGCTGCCCAGTTACTTGGCGTAACCACGCAATTCCGTCACTAAAGACGTCAAGGCGGGAGATGCTTTGTTCTTTGGCACAACGTAGGTCTCGTTACCGGCCATGAAGAAGTAATTACTGTTGCCCGAAACCCATCCTGTAGTCGCGCTCAGCGCGCCGCTCGTGACGGTCGAGAGGGCCGGAGTTTCTGCCAGGTATTTGTCTGCACCGCTAGCCTGGAAGGCGGCCCATATCCTATTGAATTGCCGAGTCGAAATGGCCACAGCTCGCTTAGTCTTAGTCCGATCCATTCGGACTGCCATCACCACACATTGTGGGCCGGTTGGATAATCGATCAGAACAACCATGATGTCTGCAAACCCTGGCTTGGCGAAGGTGTGGATCAACCTTCGTTTGGTCGCCGGAGCCTGAGCCGTCGCGCCCTGAACTGCTGCCGACAAAGCGACGACGAAAATGCACAACACTGCGATGTAGGCCTTCATCGTCCTACAAATTACCCAAGTTTCGCTTTGCGTGCGAGTTGTTTTGCAGATCTTCAAAGCTGCCCGCGAAGCGACCTGTTAGCTGCTTCGATAGGTCTAGCTTCTACATTAGAAACTTAAATGCTCCTAAGGCCGCGACGGACTAAACTTTTGTCGCGGCACGCTTAGCTTTCGGAACGGCGAACTTAGCTCCCGCGGCATCGACGAAACCTTTGCCGCTGTTCAACTAGCTTTCGGAAGGACGCGTTAAGTTTTCGCGTTCACGGATTCGGCTTTAGCGGAGACGTACGAAACTTTTTGAGGACGAAAGTTAACTTCGACGGACTGCCTGCGAACACCCAAAAGCTAGCGTGAGAGAAATCACGCGCTGTGGAGGGTCAGCCCTCCTAAGAAACGAGTTAGCAAGCGGCCCGTATGTTCAACGAAGGCATATTTGTGTCGCGACGTAGTCATCTGTGTGATCTAATCCGCCGTGTATCATGATAAGGCCCGTCGCGTTGTATCTCGCAACCGTATTCCTTACTTCAATAACATGTTTCGGCGATCTTGGTGATTCACCAGAAACCGTCGCGGCGCGAATGAAAGGCGGCCTCTTAGACGTTAAGCCGGGCCTCGACCGTCACATCGTCGAGGCAACATTCAATTCTGACGGTTTTTGGATATTCACATTTCTGGACGGGAAGGTCTGCCGTGAAACTCACGTAAAACCGGGAGATCTGCCGCAGGAGGATACGATCAAGCAACTCTTGGATGCACCTGAGTCTGCTGGGCATCGATGGGAGGAACAACAGACCAAGAGCGGCGGTAAGAGATGGCGACGTGATGACGGGATGGATATTGTTTATGGCCCAATTGATAAAACAATAGTCAAGCACGCCTTAACCTTCACCGCGCCAAGCTATGAAGCGCATCTCGAGAGGATCGTGGCAGATAATGGTCTTGATATTGCGGGCGACTCGCCAACGACGGACGAAGTAAGATCGCGAGTGGATTCAACCGTTCGCTCCACCGCGACGAGGCGTAATCCTATTGCCGGCGAGAAGTCACCTGAGTACCTCGTTGCTTATGCTTCGACAAGATATGGCATTCCTCTCTTGATAGTCTGCTTAGTAATTCGAGCTTGGACGCGCCGGGTAGGGCGCCAAACACCGGTGGAACCCGGCAGCTCACGTGGTAGCTACTATCGTCGGTTGTGTCTGAAAATGAGTTGGAGGACTGTGATGATTTTCGTCGGCGCGATGTTTGTCGTGATGCTTTCGCAAATGTCACCGACGATAAGCGTCCAACAAGCTAGCGAGGCTGGAGCAATTGCGTTTCTATTGTTGTTGCTTTTCTGCCCACCAACAATGCTCGTGACGAGTTGGACCCAGACGAAACAAAAGTTTGCGGCGGTGCTCGGCTGTTCCAGTTACGCCGAGTATCATGCCGACAGCGTCAACATCGAGGAATGTGGACAAGTCAGGCGCCAGAATCCGGACCTCAGACGACGACGGAAGGTCGCTGCGCTCGGCAAACTCGACTTGGTGGAAAAGGCTCTTTAATGTTCTAGAAATTGCCGTCTTCCTAGTTACGCTGGCTGTTGTTCTGATGCTCTATGTGAATCTACGATCGTACGATTCTGCGTGGCCTCTACTGATCCTGTTGGTATTGCCGGTGCTCATCGTGAGATTGGTGCGAATCGGATTGATCTACATCATCGAAGGAGTCTCTCCTCTCAGGAAGTAGCCATTTACATGGTCGATTGGCTGCTTCATCAGATGCCAGAAATGTTGGCACGTTATGATTACATGCGGTCGTTGCTCGACTGGCTTGAGGAATGGTTCGAAGATTTGAAAGCGGACAAACCAGCATTCCCGTGGGTTATGCCGCACCCGCTGTTAATCGCATCGCTAGAACGCGCAGCGCAGGACTGCAAGTCGGTTGCGATTCTGCGCTTCTTAGTCGAAGTGCAGAAGCAAATTGCCGCGCTCGAAAGAGTAAATCGCGAAAGCGATAACGATGCTCTTGCAGTACAAACGCTGATGAGCTTGAGCGACGATATGCCAAAGCTTGAGAAAGAGTTAAAGGGCCAACTCCTGCGGTCTGGAATAATGGCACGACTTTTCTTCTTCGTGCTTCTTTTTTTATTATTCGGGACCGGTTTATACGCCTGGATCAGTATCGGAAAAGCTGTTTTTGGAGACTAAGCCATCGGTCGAGGCAAGCCCCACGTCATTAGCTTGTTTGGAGTGTTGCAGCTCGATAGGAATCTCACGCGGTGCCGCCGCCTTTTGCCGTCGAACTGTTTCACCGGTTTGGTATGCGGTTTGAACTCATAAATGTCCGGATCAGTCCACGTAATGATCTGATCGAATTCGGAATCTCCCCTTTCGACGATCGCGTCTTCCGCTAGCACCGCATGGGTTGATGGGTTGTCATTTATATAAACGTAGTCGTATCTCGAATGGAGGTTTCGCTCGCGACGCTTTCTATTGGAAGCGGCAAAGGAGTGTTTGCCGAAAAAATCCGACCCCAGTGTGTTATGAAGACTTAAGACAACGTGGGCAACTCTCTCCAAACGAAATCGTGATGGTAAGAGACACAATACGAATTCATAGTGCCGACCTTTAGAAAGGCATTCGCGCGTAACCACCCAACAGCGAATCTGTTTACTTTTCCGTCCGCGTTGCTCCGTCTTCATCAAGGAATAATATGAGTCAGCCTTAGAACTTCAAAGTCGTGATCTTTGCCCGCGTTAATCGCTTCGCCACGCCGCTTGTTTCGTCACGTCATGCGGTATGACGGACGATGGAACTCGAGGAGCTGTTGAGCCACGTAAATCGCGTTGCTCCACGTGGCTAATCAGCGCGGGAACCGGCGATCGAAGTCGCGATGTGTTCCGATCCAGAACCAGACCCACTCGTCTCCGTGTCGCATTGCGACTGCGCGGACGTCTCTGGTAACGCGAACGGACCAAGCACGCGGGTCGAAGCGCAATCGTTCGAGGCGCAAACCTGGATGCGCCGGATTCTGGCTGAAGAGCCGATAAGCGCGACGCGCTGCGGCTCGTGCAGCAGGTGATAGGTCGTGGTAGAGCTGCCAAAACTCTGCTGCCGCGCGCGCGACCACGCGCTCTAGTCGAAGTCCGACTCGGCTACCTTCGGATAGGAGTCAGGTTCCGCGGAAAAACGAGCTTCATAGCTGTCAATCAGTGTGCTGAAGCCTGGGCGCGGCTGGTCATCGCGAATGATGCGCTCCCATTCGCTATCGCCGGCTAGCTCGGGGAACAGCTGCGGAAGGTGCTGTAGAAGCTTATCGCGCTCCGTCTTTTCCAAAGAGCGAATGGCTTCTTCGATCTGTTGCGCTGTGCTCACATCGGGAGCTTAGCGTTTAGTGTCGTCGCTGGCAATGTGGCACAAATCGCTTCGCGCTTGTCCTGCGTTCCTATCTTCCTGCTTCAAAGCCTGCCCTATTTCTGGATTTTTTGCTTTCGAATTAAATCCTCGCGGAAAAGCATCACGCAACGGTCGCGACGGACGCTACGGGCAGATTGATTTCATTCCGTTGCGACCTTTGCGCCCGTTGCGAGAGGCTTTTGTTTCCACCCATACTTGAAGCTCCGATCGCCAATGCGTAGAAAAGCACTAAATGAAAACCTCTATGAAAGGCGCCAGGAAGGAATTGTCAGCGAAGCAACGCGAAGAGCTTCTCAAAACATTTAAAGCTCGCTTTGAGAAAAACATGAACCGCCACAAAGGCGTGAAGTGGGCCAAGGTGCAGGCAAAGCTGGAAGCCAAGCCGGAGAAGTTGTGGTCATTGCATGAAATGGAGACGACCGGCGGTGAACCGGATGTGGTAGGTCAGGATAAGAAGACGGGCGGTTACATCTTTTTTGATTGCTCGGTGGAAACTCCTAAAGGTCGGGTAAGTGTTTGCTACGACCGGGAAGGATGGGAATCGCGCAAAGAGCATCGACCGAAAACTACGGCGGTGGATATGGCTGCGGCGATGGGCATCGAGCTTTTGACGGAAGAACAATACCTCGAGCTACAGAAGCTGGGAGGTTTCGATCTGAAGACGTCGAGCTGGGTGAAGACACCTGCTGAGATCAGAAAACTTGGCGGTGCTCTCTATTGTGATCGGCGCTACGGCCGCGTCTTTACGGGTCACAACGGTGCGCAGTCCTACTATGCCGCGCGCGGTTTTCGTGGCTGGCTAAGCGTGTAGCTCTTCGACGTTGCGATATTCGAATTGCATTGGGGACCGCTTCCCGGGCAAGATGCGGACCCTCTTGAACATCTCACTTCGCGGTTTCGTGCGCGGCTTCGCCGCGTCGCTCTTCCTCATCGCTGCGGAGCCAGACAACAGTTCGCTCTTTAATGTCGTGAGTTTCACTCAGGGAACGAACACTGGCTCGGTGAGAGTGGTCGGATGACGACTACTCGTTAGGTATCAGAGCTAGGACAAAATCGGCTGCGCGGAATTATCAAGCCTGCTAATCTCATTTCAGGATAGGCAAATGGCTACATCATCTACCATGAGGCTGTTACTAGCTACGTGCGCGCTCGTCGCCAGCAGCTGTTTCGGGGACATACCTAACGAGAAGTTAGTCGTCTATGCCGGCGCAACTTTGATCGATGGAACGGGGGCGCCGCCAAAATCCGAGATGGCGATCGTTACTAAAGGCGAGCGCATTGTCGAGGTCGTCTCGGTTGCTGAACTAAAAGCAACTGCCGATGCGGAAGTGGTGGAGGTGAAGGGCAGCTACGTCTTACCCGGCCTAATCAACGCGCACGAGCACCTGGCGACGCCGCCCGATCGTCGTTTCGCCGAAGCGATGATGCGCCGCGATTTGTATAGTGGCGTAACAGCGGTCCGTTGCATGGGCGATGATCTTCGCGCGCTCTCCGACCTGGCGCGCGCCTCGCGCGTCGGCGAAATTCCCGGCCCGGATATTTATTGTGCGGCGCTTTTCGCCGGGCCGGAATTCTTCCAAGACCCGCGCGTCCTCGCCTCTACCAAAGGTGCGACGCCGGGAAATACGCCGTGGATGCAATCGATCGACGACAAAACCGATCTCCCCACCGCGGTAACTCTCGCCCGCGGAACGGGGGCGATTGCTATCAAAATCTATGCCGACCTTTCGCCAACGCTCGTAAGCAGAATCGTGAAAGAAGCGCACAGGCAGGGAATGTTAACCTGGGTGCACAGCATGGTTTTTCCGACCACGCCGCAGGAGGTGATCGACGCCGGCCCGGATGTTATGTCGCATATCGGTTACTTCGGATATGAGGCGATGTCGTCTCGTCCATCACGCTACGAAGAACGGGAAAAATTTCTCATTGATCCTACGCCATTCCGCGACGGAAAAAATCCGGTGATGGCCCATCTCTTCCAGAAGATGAAAGAAAGAGGCATTATCCTCGACGCGACGATTTACGTTTATCACACCATCGAGCGCATGCGGGCGAAGAATCCGGAGAACGCTCCGCCGCCACCGTTTTGTTCTTCTGAGCTCGCAGAAATCCTGACGGCTCAAGCGCACCGTGAGGGCGTCGCCATCGCGGTCGGCACCGACAGTTTCTCTGAGTCCGATGATCCTTACCCTGCCGAGCAGGGAGAAATGGAACTTCTCGTCCGCGAAGCGGGGATGACTCCGCTCGAAGGGATTCGGGCCGCAACGTTAATCAGCGCGCGAACTATGAAATTGGAAAACGAAATGGGTACGATCGCGGCGGGCAAGCTGGCCAATCTTGTCTTTCTCTCGGCGAATCCGCTCGATGACATCGCGGCGTTGCGAGCAGTAACGCTAACGGTAAAACGCGGCGTGCGATATCCGCGCAGCCAATATCGGCCGATTGAAAAGTCCGAAGTCGACAACCGAATGTAAATGGTGCCGGAGCGCGCCTGTCTGCAAACTCCTTGGCGTGCGATTAGCTTTACACTAGCCTCGCACGCAAAGTTCCCATGCCCACCGTCCTACTCATCGAGGACGACGACGAAAGTCGTCGCGCGACGAGCGATTTGTTCGCGCGCGACAAATGGACTGTGCTTGAGGCTCGCGACGGCGAAGCGGGCATAGAGCTCGCCTTGAAGCATCGGCCCGAGGTCATTCTGTGCGACCTCCTCATGCCGAAAGCCAACGGCTTCCAGGTTTGTCGCGCGATCCGCCAGCAGTTGCAACCGACGAAGATCATTGTGATTTCCGGACGCGACTACGGGGTCGATCGTTCCAGCGCGCTGGAGGCTGGGGCCGACGAATATCTAGTCAAGCCGATCACGTGGGAGATTCTTTCGGATTCGATCGAACGTGTGCTGCGCGAGCTTCCGCGAAAGCCGAGCAAAAAACTCGACGGCGTAGAATTTCAGACACCCTCCACGCGGCTCCGTTTGTGGGGCGTGCGTGGTTCGATTCCCGTGCCGGGACCTTCGACGGTGCGTTACGGCGGCAATACGAGCTGCGTCGAAGTACGTGCGGACGGCGAGATTATCGTGCTCGATGCCGGTTCGGGCATTCGCATGCTCGGCACGGAATTGGAAGAGGAATTCGGCGAGCGGTCGGTGAGGTTAACATTGCTAATCACGCATACTCATTGGGATCACATCCAGGGGCTGCCCTTTTTTCTGCCGGCCTACAACCAGAAGAACCAAATTCGCGTGCTCGGTTACGAAGGCGCGGCGGCGGGATTGGCCACTATTCTCGCCGGCCAAATGGAGACGCCGTTTTTTCCTGTGAGCCTGAAGGATCTACCGAGCCACATCGCCATTGAAGAATTGCGCGACATGGAATTCTCCATCGGCAAGGTGAAGGTGCAATCGCGCTTCGCCAATCATCCCGGGATTTGCGCCGGCTACCGCTTAACGACTAGTGGCGGATCGATCGCTTATTTTCCGGACAACGAACCGTATGATCTTCTCAAGCTGCACGTGTCCGATCGCGCTCCAAGTGCCATCGAGGAAGCGCGCGAGTTTGCCAAAAACGAACGGGACAAGCTGGTCGAGTTTCTCCGCGACGTTGATGTTCTCATCCTCGACGCGCAATATACCGACGAAGAATACGAGCAGCATATCGGCTGGGGTCATGGCTCGCTCAGTCGCGTAGTCTCGCTCGCTTTGGACGCGAAAGTGAAACAGCTCATTTTGTTTCATCACGACCCGAGTCACGACGACAAGAAAATCGATGAGATGCTCGAACGCGCGCGGCTCCTCGTGGTGGAAAGCGGACAGCCGCTGGAAGTAGAGGCTGGCCGCGAAGGCGCGGAAGTCTGGTTGACGCGAAAATAAACCGATCCCGCTCCGACTTGCTGCACGCAAGCTGAGGCGATAAGTTCCGCCGCACTTGCCTCGTAGTGTAACGGTAGCACCAGAGATTCTGGATCTCTTTGTCAAGGTTCGAATCCTTGCGAGGCAGCTTCTGCCCAGCGGCGCGAATCCTCGAACGGGTTTTAAATGCAGTCACCGATGACAATTGATTGCTGCCTTCGAAAACAATCGTATCCAAGAAGAATGAAAATCCGTGTCGCTGGGTTTGGACTTGTTGGCCTCTTAGCTCTGCTGCTCGCAGGATGCACAGATTCGGCGAGCGGCCTTGAGCCACAAACCAGAAGTACCGATCGAACGAAGAGTTCGATGTATGGTCGTTAGGTGCGCCCGCGTTAAGGCTCAGGAATCGTTTGCTGGTGCGCAACGGAGTCGCTGCCGTTTCCGCCCTCTCGTCGGCGAGCACGAAAAAATTTCTGCAGAAGCGACGCGCATTCTTCTTCGAGAATGCCGCGCGTGATTTCGCAGTGATGATTTAAATTGGGTAATTGCAGAAGGTTAATTACCCCCCCAGCCGCGCCGCCGCGTTCGTCCGCGCAACCAAAAATGACGCGTCGCACGCGCACGTGCACGAGCGCGCCCGCGCACATCGGACACGGTTCTTTCGTCACGTAAAGATCGCAGTCGTTCAAGCGCCAGTCGCCGACCGCCGCTTCCGCTTGCGTGATGGCCAGCATCTCGGCATGCGCCGTCGCATCCTTTAACATCTCTATCTGATTCCACGCGCGCCCGATGATCGTGCCCGCACGCACCACGACCGCGCCGATTGGCACTTCGTCGGACTCATATGCTTTGCGCGCCTGCCGTAGCGCTTCGCGCATGAAATGTTCATCAGAGTCGTCGACCAGCATTGCTCTCACCAATACAACCGCGAACTGCTAAACCCACGATCTTTATTCGTATGAGAAAATTACTGCTCGCTGCTTTACTTGCATCCTCCGTCGCGTCGATGGCGTTGGCCACCGAACAAGATGTGGTCAACCGTTCGGCGACGATCATGCGCGAATTTCACGCCATGCCGGAGAAAGATATTCCGCGGAGCGTAATGCAAAATGCGCGCGGTCTGGCCATCATCAGTGTGCTCAAAGTCGGGTTCGGCATTAGCGGCAAAGGGGGTGAAGGCGTGGTGGTTGCTCGGACTGGCAATGGTTGGTCAGGTCCTTCCTTCGTCGGAACTGGTGGCGCGGGTGCAGGTTTCCAAATCGGCGCGCAAGTGACCGACTTCGTTTTTGTGCTCAATACCGACGCCGCGGTCCGCGCTTTTTCCAAAGATGGAAATGTGACTCTGGGTGCAGACGTGAGTGCATCCGCCGGTCCGGTAGGGCGTGATCTGCAGGCAGACGTGACGCCACGCGCAGCGGTTTATACGTACAGTCGAAGCAAAGGACTTTTCGCGGGGGCATCGCTGGAAGGCGCTATCATCGCCACGCAAAAAACCGCCAACACCCGTTACTACGGCCGCCCGATTTCGGCGCGCGCGATTCTCTCGGGAGCCGTGCCCGCGCCGGCGGGTGCGCGACATTTGCGCGGGCTCCTCAGCCGCTAATCGTCGCACGATATTTCTTTACAAGGCCGAGGCGGATTCGCACGTTCGCAGCGGTGCGTCCTGCGTTGCTTCTCTGTTTACTCTGCGGTCTCGCCGCGGTCGGGCGAGCGCAAGAACAAGAAAAACGATTACTCGATCGTTTATTGAAACCGGACATGACGATGCAAAACGACGCGGAGAAAAAACAATTCGTCGCCGGCGGCGAAACCATCACCAAGAAGGCGCCGACAAGGTGGTTTTTCTTTGGCAAGCGAAAACCGGAGAAAGGTTTTTGGAATACTCACCAAATCGCGGCCAAGGAATTTTCCACCGCGAATTCGGGCGATGCGATTAAGACGGCCAATCTTTCCACCCGCACGCGAATCGCGAAAGCTGATGTCCCCTACTCCGCTCCGATGTATGGCGATATCCGCACGGCGCGCGATGCGACAAAGCCCATGGCGACTTCGGATTATCCGGCTTCGCGTCCTTTTATTCTCAAAGGAAAAAGCCAAAAATCGCTCAGCGCCCAAGACCAGCCATTGACGATCGATCAAGTGCGCGAGCTGTTGAACAAGAATAAGTAGACCTCGAATGCTTTCGAGGTTTGCTCCACGTCATGCAGCCCGATGAAGCCCTTCATTTTCTCAGCCAGGGTGCCGCGCAGATCGTCAGTGAAAACGAACTGCGAGAAAAGCTCTCGTTAGGCCGTCCGCTGCGGATCAAACTCGGGGTCGATCCGACCACGCCGGATCTTCATCTCGGTCATTCGATTGTTCTGCGAAAACTGCGGCAATTCCAGGACCTCGGCCACGAGGCAATTCTGATCATCGGCGATTTCACCGCGATGATTGGCGATCCGAGCGGTCGTTCGGTGACGCGCCCGCAACTGACGCGAGAACAGGTCCTGGCGAACGCCGAATCGTACCGTGCGCAGGCGTTTAAGATTCTGGATCCGAATCGTACGCAAATGGTAAATAACGGCGACTGGCTGGCGAAGATGAGTTTCGCGGAAGTCATCCGCCTCAATAGCCAGGTCACATTGCAACAAATGTTGCAGCGGGAAGATTTTCGCGAGCGCATCGATCAACAGCAGCCGATTCATGCGCACGAAATTCAATATCCGATCATGCAAGGCTGGGATTCGGTCATGATCAAAGCCGACGTGGAACTGGGCGGGACCGATCAGCTTTTTAACAATTTAGTCGGCCGCGATCTGCAAAAGCATCAAGGCATTCCGCCTCAGGTTGTTTTGCTGCTGCCGATTCTCGAAGGCCTCGATGGCGTGAAGAAAATGAGCAAGAGCCTGGGCAATTACGTCGGCCTCAACGAAAGCGCGAGTGAGATGTTCGGCAAATTGATGAGCGTCTCCGATGAGTTGATGGCGAAATATTATTTGCTTTTGTTAGGCCGCGCATTGCCTGCCGAGTTGCATCCGCTGCAGGCGAAGAAAGATTTAGCCGCGGAGATTGTTCGCACCTATCACTCCGATTCGGCAGCGAAGAAAGTTGTGGAAGATTGGAACTCTCGCTTCAGCGAAAAACGTTTGGCCGACGCCGAGTTGCCGATTTTTCCGAGCCAATCCGGTGATGCCGTTACGATCATCGCCGCGGCCTACTCCGCCATATTTTCGATGGCGAAATCTCGCAC
>JALZAX010000337.1 GCA_030948055.1 Verrucomicrobiota bacterium
TGGAAAATTATCGCCGCATACCTGACGCTCTGCCTTGTCTGGAGCTCGACATGGCTGGCGATCAAAGTCGGGCTGGCTGATCTTCCGCCGATTTCCTTTGCGGGAATTCGGTTCCTGATCGCATTTCTTGTCCTGGTCCTGGTCTCGTTAGGCCGCGTTCCGCTCCTCCCGAAAACGCGCACTGATTGGTGGCTGCTCGCCATCACGGGCGTGATCATGTTCGCACTCAACTATGGGCTGCTCTTTTGGGGCGAACTGCATGTCTCGTCGGGATTGGCCGCCGTCTTGCAGGCGACCATCCCAGTTTTCGGAATGTTCTTCGCGCATTGGCTTTTGCCCGATGAACCGTTGCGTTGGCAGCAACTGGGTGGCGCGGTGCTGGCGATCGGCGGTGTCGCCATCATCTGTAGCCGGCTTTTTGGTCACGGCGGAATTTTGGCCTTTTGGGGCGGGCTGGGAATTTCGTTGGGCGGCGCTGGTGCGGCATTTTCGAACGTCTTGTTGAAACGCCGCGCGCTGCAACTAGCGCCCGCCATGATTGCGGCCTGGCAAATGATTTTTGGCACTGTTCCTTTGCTCTCGTTAGGCATTTTCCTGGAGGGCAATCCGCTGCGGTTTCATTGGAGCGGCCTCGCCATTTTCTGTCTGCTTTATCTCGCCATTATTGGCTCATCTCTCACTTTCCTTCTTCTCTATTGGCTCTTGCCGCGATTGCCGGTGAACAAACTGCAAACCATTTCGCTCGTCACTCCGCCGGGCGCGGTTGCACTGGGTTGGCTGCTCGGTGGCGAAAAATTTTCCCTGTGGTCGTTAGTCGGCGCGGCCTTCGTGATCGCCGGTGTCTGGATGATTTTCCGTCGACCACTCGTTAGGCAGTCCGCGGGACCAAATCGATAATACTGTGTGGCGCGCGCATGTTTTCGTGCAATTGCGCCGGCGTCACTTCGCCTTCCCATCGGCTAATCACAATCGTCGCCACGCCGTTGCCGATCAGATTTGTGATCGCGCGGCATTCGCTCATGAAGCGATCGATGCCCACTAAGAGTGCGAGAGATTCGATCGGCACCGCCGGAACTGCTGAGAGCGTGGCGGCAAGCGTGACGAAGCCCGCGCCCGTCACGCCGCTCGCGCCTTTCGATGAAATCATTGCCACGAAAAGCAGAGCAAGTTGATGTCGCAGGTCGAGCGGCGTGTTCGTGGCCTGCGCCAGAAAAACCGCGGCCATGGTCATGTAGATGTTGGTGCCGTCGAGATTGAAACTGTAACCGGTCGGGATGACGAGGCCGACGGTGGATTCGGCGCACCCGAGACGGCGCATTTTTTCCAGCATCCCGGGCAACGCCGTTTCCGATGAACTGGTTCCGAGAACCAGCAGGATTTCTTCTTTAATGTAATTGAGCAGACGAAAGATCGAGAAACCTGCGAGCCAGCCAACCGTGCCGAGCACAAGCACAACAAAAATTCCCGCGCACAAATAGAAACCAAGCATCAGCTCGAGCAGACGATTGAGCGCGCCGAGACCGTAACTGCCGACGGTAAATCCCATGGCCCCGAGCGCGGCCAGCGGCGCGACTTTTACGATGATGCGCATGATCCCAAAGAAAATTTGCGCGCCGGCGTCGACGACATGGAGGATCGGTTCCCCGCTTTTGCCCATCATTGAAATCGCAAACGCGGTCAGGATCGAGACCAGTAGAATTTGCAGGAGATCGCCCGTGGCGAAGGCGCCGAAGAACGATGACGGAATGATGTTGAGTAAGAACTCGACGAGCGACTGCCCGTGCGCCGCCTGCGCGTAACTTTTTCCGATGTTCGGATCAAGCGTGGCGGGATCGATGTTAAATCCCACGCCCGGTTTGAGGACGTTTACGACCAATAAACCAATGGCGAGAGCAATCGTGGAAAGGACTTCGAAATAAAGCAGCGACTTGCCGCCGATGCGTCCGAGCTTTTTCAAATCGCTCATCGAGGCGATGCCATGCACAACGGTGCAAAAAATGATCGGAGCGATGATCATCTTGACGAGCTTGATGAAGCCGTCGCCGAGCGGCTTGAGCGATTTGCCGAACTCGGGAAAGAAATGGCCGATCAGGATGCCGAGAAAAACGGCGATCAACACCTGCAGGTACAGGATGCGATACCAGGGTTTGCGAACGGAGGTTGGCACGGTGCTGACTGTATGTTATCGCGGCGCTCGTGAAACTCTCGGTTGTTATACCCTGCTACAACGAGAGGCCGACCATTGTCTCTTTAATCAGAGCGGTGCGCGCGAGCTCCGTGCCAGATCTTGAGATTATCATCGTCGATGATGCTTCGACCGATGGGACGCGCGAGCTTTTGCAGAGCGAAGTGGGTTCCTTGGCCGACAAAGTTTTGCGGCACGAACACAATCGCGGCAAAGGTGCAGCCGTGCGTACCGGAATCGCGGAGGCGACCGGCGAGTTCATCGTCATCCAGGATGCGGACATGGAATACGATCCGGACGATTACGTGAAACTGCTCGAGCCGCTCGTCCAGCGTGGCGCCGATGTTGTCTTTGGTTCGCGCTTCGTCGGGAGCGAGGCGCATCGCGTTGTTTACTTTTGGCACATGGTCGCCAACCGCCTGCTCACCCTCGTTTCCAACATGTGCACGAATCTGAACCTGACCGACATGGAAGCGGGCTACAAAATGTTCCGACGGGAAATTCTGCAACGCATCCGTTTGGAAGAAGACCGTTTCGGGTTTGACGCGGAGATCACGGCCAAGATCGCGAAACTTAAGTGCGTCGTTTACGAAGTGGGAATTTCGTATCATGGCCGCACTTACGACGAGGGGAAAAAGATCGGTTGGCGCGACGGTCTTCGCGCTCTCTACGCGATCGTGAAATACAATCTGTTTTGGTAGTAACTGCTCGTTAGACCAGATTTATTTTCGCCACAGATGAACACGGATGAAACACGGATTGCCTTTTCTTTATCCGTGCCAATCCGTGTTCATCCGTGGCTAGAAGCTGTTATTCCGCGCGCAACGCGATCATCGGTTCGACGCGACTGGCGCGCCGCGCTGGGATCCAGCAGGCGAGAAGCGCGATGCCTAACAAGAGCAAACCGACCAGCGCGAAAGTGAATGGATCGGACGCGCTTACGCCGTAGAGAAGGCTTTTCATCATGCGCGCGCCACCGAAAGCGATGAGAAGGCCAATCACCGAACCGATCGCCGCCAGAAGCATTCCTTGTTTCAGGATCAGCTTTTGCACATCGGACAGCTGCGCGCCCAGCGCCATGCGCAGTCCGATTTCGCGCGTCCGTCCCGCCACGACGTGGG
>JALZAX010000042.1 GCA_030948055.1 Verrucomicrobiota bacterium
AAAATGCATGCTCCGCCGTGGAGACGGTATTGCCACCCGGCGCATTCATGACAATCACGCCGCGGCGCGTGGCGGTTTCGACATCGACGTTGTCGACGCCGACACCAGCGCGCCCGACTACGCGCAGTTTCGTCGCCGCTTCGAGCACCTCTTTCGTGATCTTCGTTTCGCTGCGCACGACGAGGCCGTGAAAATCCGGAATGAGTTTGATCAACTCCGCCGCCGGCAATCCAATTTTGCTCACGACCTCGAGCGCGCCATCGCGCGAAAGTTCTTCCACGCCACGCTCCGAGACAGGATCCGCGATCAAAATCCTCTGCGTTTGCATTCGTTAGCCAAAAATGACGAGACGAATGTCTTCGGGTAATTGTGCGGCCACGCTGGTGACCACACTACCGCGCAGCAAGTGACCAAGCGCAGTCCGTTGCGAGGCGCCGATCATGAGATAATCAACGCCCATCGTCGCCGACAAATCGAGAATGGCAGAAGCGGGGTCTTCGCTCACCGCATAGACCGGCAGCACACAGACGCCGCGTTCTTCGCCGCGTTTGATCATCGACGACATGATCGCGCTCGCTTCCGGATCGTCTTTCCATTTCACGCGGCCGAGTGTGGCTGGGCCGCCGCCGAAAAAAACCGCAATCTCTTTTATGTAAACCACGCAGAGCACAGCCTTGCGCAGTTGAGCTTCATCGAGAGCGAATCCGAGCACAGGTGTAATGCCGCGAGCCGCGACCATGATTTTCTGTCCTTCCTGAATCCGCGGCTGCAGGGCCGTCGCGAGGTCGGGTGTCACCATGGCCGCGACCTGACGCGTCACGGTAACTGTTGTTAGACCAGAACGTTTTTGCGTCCAGGCCCGCAACGCCAGCCCGATTAAGAGCACGCAAGTGACGAAGAAGAGCGCATCCGGTTTTGTTCGCGCCAGCGTGATCTCGACGAAAAACAGAATCGTGAAAGTGATTCCGAAGAGAACACGATCGTGCATTTTGACCGGGAGCGCGCGATTGAAGCAGCACGAACCGAGATTGACGGTAATCGCGCCGACGACACCGATGGCGTAAAGGCCGGCCAGCGCGGTGAAATTAGCGGTCGTCACAATCACGATCACCGGCATGCTGACGGCGATGGCGAGCGGGACTAACGGAACGCCGTGCGAGTTGAGGCGCGCGAACATCGGCGGCATTTCCTGGTCGCGCGCCATCATGTAGAGCAAACCAATCATCGCCACGATCGCGGTGTTAGCCGCGCTCAAGAGCAAAAGAAAGAAGACGATGCCAACGATCCAGCCGAGCACATCGCCGAAGGCCGGACCGAAGGTGATTGTGCCATAGTGCTCGCCGAGAAAACGCAGCGTATCTTCGTAGCGCAGCGCGAGCGCCTCCTTCATCGTGTGCACGCGACCGGCCAGCACGACCGTCTCGTTAGGATTAATCGACAACATCGCCCAGCCGAGCAGGGCCGTGCCGAAAACCACTTCAATCGCGATCGGCCAAAGTGCTTTGTTGGTCGTGCGCGAAACTTTCGGATGATCGGGCGTCGAGCCGCGATCGAGCTTCATCACGCCGGTCAGATTCGCGATCGCTTCCACACCGCTGAGCGCGAGAATTACCCCGACGAATTGCACCCAAAGTTGCTCGAGGCTTTCATGCCGCGGCTCGAGGTGCGCGGTCGTGAGATGCGGCGCGCTGATCAAGATCAAAAGGACCACGACGATCATCGTGGGCACGGCCAGCGCGACCGCGAACGTTCCACTGTGGCGCGGTCCGAAAAAATTAATCGCGCCCATGATCAACAAGACGCCGACGGTTGAGAGAACGATGTGTTCCTTGAGAAAAGGAATGTTGAAATAACTCAGCGCCGACCAGCCGCTCAGCGCCGCAGTAACGGTGAGATCCGCCACCAGTAATAACGCGCCGACCACTGCGAGTAATCTTCCTTGCGATCGCGCCGCGGAATAAACGCCGCCGCCGTCCGGAAAATATTTGCAAATCTCGGCGTAATTGAGCGCGACCAAAAAGGTGAGCGCACACACCGCCAAAATGATTGGAAAAGACGAGAAGCCCGCGGCGATAAAGGCCAGGCCCAGCACGTAGGCCTTGCTCGTACCCCAGTCGCCGTAGAGCAGCGCGGCGGCACGTTTCCAGTCGACATTACGCGGGCGGTGAACGCCGGGAGTCGGTGGGAGAAGGTCAGCCATTGGTTAGGGCGGACTGTCGGCGGCGCGTCGAAGCACTGGCAAGTTTTTTCTCTTCCGAGAGCTGCTTGTCCTGAAAAACCGCTTATTTCCTTTTGCGGATTTCGAGTCATCAGAATCAGTGGGCCTCGCTGGGCACAAGACGTGCAACAAGTCGAAGGCCTACTGAGTATGAAAGTCCGATCTCCCAGATTATCTCTGCAGCTTTTTGTCGCTCTCCGAGTGGCGGCAGCCATCTTGGCGGGCGGCGCTGCCCCTTGCCATGCGCGTTCCATAACATTCGATGAAAGCGACGCGCCAAATGGGCTCCATATCGCACCGAGTGCCAGCAGCATTGCGCAAACGCGACCGTCTCGGCGGCAATCGTCGTCGCAGTCTCCCGAGACATCCACCGTTGCCGGCTCCTACCTCATCTATGACGCGTTCACCGGCGCTGATAACACCGCACTCGTCGGTCGTTTCCCACCGACCGACACTCTCGGTGTTGCTTACAAGGGCAACGGCAACGTGAGCCTTGCTGGCGGAATCACCGGCGGCACCCCGTACGAAGCGGATATCCAGTCGAATGCCGCGCGGCTTGGTGCCGATGCCGGATTGGGCGTCGATCTCACCGGCAACACCGCGATGCAGCTTCAGCTGTCGATAATGTTCAACATCAGCGGCGACAGCCAGACACAAACCGATGACGCTCATCGCGGCGCCGGTCTAGGTTTCTTCAGCAGTGTCAACATCGCCAGCAGCGGCTCGTCGCATGGATTTAATAACTTCACCGGTTTGGTCGTGGATCGAACGGGCAGCATTCGCCTATTCTTGGCGGCACCGACTCAGGAATTTTTACCTCCGTCTCCGGTTTCGACCCAAGCGCCAACCACACGCTTACTTTCAACATCAACATCACTCCGGGCGTGGGCTCGATCTCGAATATCCTTCTGGACAGCACAAGTGTAAATCTGGCTGCGCCGCCGAATTCCTTTACCGCAGCAAGGACTGTGTATGCTGGCTTCTACAACTCCTCCGGTGTCGGCACCGACCTTGCCACTTTCGACAACTTCTCCGTCGCCTCCGTTCCGGAGCCTCCCACACACGTCGCGTTGTTTAGTGGCGCGCTGATGATGTGTGTCGTGCGCCGATTCCTCAAGCACTCGAGGCGAAGCAGCTAAGAAGCCGCTCAGAATTAAACGCCGATTCGTTAGGCCCGCCGCGTAATCCGAACGCGAAGGCCACAGCAACGCAGCCACGTTCACTCCGTCAGATCAGCGACTGCTGTTCGGCGTCGGTTTCCGCTTTCGCCTTTTTGAAGTTCAGGTCCGGCTCATAGTCGGGATGTTCGGCGCGTTGCGTCCCGTTCAGTAGTCCGTCTATCGTTAGTAACTGTACACGCGCGAATTTCTTCTTCGTCGCACTCTCGTAAAAGCCGACCGACGCTGCGTCTTTCACCATCGCGGGCGTCGGCTTCTCTAGCGAAATGAAAAGAGCGATCTCCGCCTTTTCGCGTTCGCGCACATGGTTGAGCGCGCGCACGTCGTCCGGCTTGATCCCGCCGCTTTTCTACGCTCCACGATCTTGCTCACCTCCTTCAGCATGCGGGTCCGGCGGGCACGTTCGGGGACTACGCCGCACGACCGAGAAGACGCGAAGCGCTCAGTCGAGAACCTGGATCTCGGGGTAGACCGGAGATGAAAGCTTGAGCGGCGACACGCCTTCCCCCTTCAGGAACACGTCGAAAAAGCTGTGCACGCAGTACGCCGTCACTGCAAGCTGGCGACGTCCGTCGATACTAACAATACCTAGCACACGGAGCGTTCCCAGCACGATATGGCTCTTCAACAGGGCAGCGTCGTCACTAAAAAGAAAATGGTTCGCGCCACGGATCGCGATGCGCAGCCTCCCGTCCGGAGGCAGAAGATCGTAAATCGATTGGATATCGGCCAGGACACGACTCGTCTCCGGGTCGGAGGAATGGATTTCGTCGCTCAGGACAAACATGAAGGGCTGATGAAGGCCCTCCCGAACGACGCTGCCGAATGGCTGACCGTCCAGATCGATCCCTGCCTTGCATCTGGGATCGTCGTGACAAAATTGTGCGGCGGTTGCCCCACCAAGAGAGTGACCAAACACGCCCACTCGCGTCAGGTCGAGCCGTCCCGTGAATTTGCCCGGCGTCTCGGAGCTGTTCAATCGTTCCAACCGATCGAGGACGTACCCAATGTCGGCTGTCCACGCAGTCAGCACTTTGTCCACACACGCGGCTTGTTGGGCGTGCTCCAGGCCTTCACAGTGTTCCGGGTTATTTTCCGGCTTTCTTCTCATCACACGGCCGTCGGGAAAAACGACGACTTTCGTGCGATAGGGGGCATCGAAGCCGACGACAATGTAGCCGTGACTGGCTAGATCTTCGGCGAGTGTTGAGTAATTCCACACCTCGGCAGAGGCCCCCGCTCTCATGATGACAACTGGATATGATCGCGCCTGCGGTGACATCTCGGAGTCACGATGGCTGTGCCCGGTAACTTTCGACAGATCGCGCGTCAGAACTTTCAACAGACCGCCAGAGGGTCCAGCCGCCGCCCGCATTTGAGCGGGCACGTAGTCGTCCATAGCCACTGATTGCCCAGCTGCCGAGGGGTACCAGATCCAGACAAGAAGCTCGCGCTTCGTTCCCGGAACCGGCGCCAATGTGTCGAGCGTCGTATCGTCCGTCCAATCATAGATCGCACGGCCAACCGCGAATGACCCCGTAGGTGTGGGGAGTGAGATCTCGGTCGCGTGCTCCAGCCAAAGCGAGCCCAGCAACGTACCGATGCCGAGAACACCTAACATTGCGAATACTGCGAAGCCCTTGAGTATCCGACGAACTAGCCGCGCCTTAAACATCGGATGCCGGTTGACGTGACAAGCTACGAGATATCAATGCAGCTGTCGGGATAATTATTGCGATAAAGAGCCAAGACGTTGGGGGAACAACAACGAATAGGAAAGCGGCTTGCGCCCGAGGAGGACCAAAGGCAACCGCTCCGTAAACCGCCAGAGAACCAAGTGCGAGAAGCAGTATCACGGCATAGAGAGCCGCTCGGGTCAGAAGCGACCAACGCTTCGAAACTCCATTGGCCCATAAAAGGATCACGAAAGGGGAAAGCACCCACATTACGAAAAAGACTCGCAGGAGAAGCGGCGGATGACCCACGCGAAACATCAAACCAACGGAGCCGGCGGCCCCAGCCAGCAAGGCAATTGGCGCTACTACACTTAGAAAGCGAAGGAAGCGCCAACCGTCGGATCTGCCCACGCTCCCTTTAGAGATTATCCCAGCGGGCCCATCGTTGCTCATCGATCCCTCCTGAGAACCAACCATACAAGAGCAGGTCCCCCTTGGCCAGCGCGAGTGTGGCTTGTCATGGAGGAGAGGTTTCCACGCGGCGGCGGTGAGTTGAAGAGCAGGGTGTAATCGCGCTTCGAGTTAAACGGCGGATCGAGATAGATCACGTCCACCGACTCATCCGCAATGTGCTCCCGCAACACCTGCAAATTGTCGCCGTGGTAGAGCTGGTTCATGGGCGGGCCGACTCAGCGCGCGGAAAAAGAAAGCCGACGTCGATCTCAAGACCTAGACCAAGCACTAAGATAGGATCGTAACCGCCCGTATCCGCGATTCGAGATCCGTCGTCACACTTCACCACGTCGCTGAGAATGGCCTGAACACCAGCAGCCGACATTCTAGTGAGCTGAATAAACATCCGCAGAAACTCCAAAACTGTGTTGATAGCTAGTATTGCATCTTTGACTGACCATGCCATGCCGAGTGAGACCATGTTTAACGCCGGGTCTGGGGGCAACTTGATGCTGATCTTGATGTCTGCTGTCTCGGTCGCCGTAACGGGATGGGTCACGACTCGTGGGTGCACATGTTTGTCGCGAATTTTGATTAGATCGATCATGGCCTTAACCCTTAGATCGTCACGCCTAAGACGCGGCGCTGCAGGAACGCTTAGTAGGTAAAGGTCGAGCTTATCTAGTGCTGACCACTTTTCGGCTTTGTCACGGAAGGCTCTCCCTCTCGGAATCCTATCAAGGAAACAATTTGCGGCTGATTCAAATGCGAACACCGCATGTGCGACCGCTGTTCGGCATAGCATTACTCGGGCGGCGCGGGCTTCGGCCGGGGTTCCAAACGCTGTGTTTTTTGCCAAGTGCGCCGCCAAAATCGCATCGTTTAGATGCATCTTGAACGGATTGATAGAGATTTCCTGAAAAACCATCTCACCTTCTGGTGCGGACCTTTCAGAAAGCAGTTGTCTTCTCCGAATGATCTTCGTCGCTTATCCGGCCTTTGGCGGCACCTTTGAAGGGTTTCATTCGGCGAAGTAATTCCTTCTCAAACCTTATCGGATCGATCGGACCCTCCTCCAAAATTTCCTTGCCGACCCTTGCCGCCCTAAGCGTGGTACGATGATACACATTTCGGGCAATCCCCAGAAGTTGCTGTTTCTTCTTCCACTGATTCTGTACGATTCGCGCCTGTAATTGTGGGCTCATTACTCTAATTAGCGCCGTAATTTCCTTCATTGTAAAGGACGATTTTATCAGAAATGAGAATCGATCAATTCTGAGAATTCCGACCGTCGTCGCATTCAGCCAGCTGTGATTTCCTCTTGTTATTGGTTTGACAAAAATACCAGTTATCGACGTGCGGAACAACGAAAACACTTCCCGTAGCGCTCTTGGCGCGGCGAAGCGATCGCTCGTTCCCTCGCGGCGATGATTAAGTGCCGGGGAAGCGTCATCTCGGGAAGACGAAATGACATCTCGGCGTCGCGAAATGGCGTCTGGGCGCGGCGAATTGAGGTCTCGCCGTGGCGAAATCGAGTCTCGGGGCGGCGCGGAGGAGGCTCCGAATTCCGCGGAGAAGTCTCAGGGAGGCGCGAGGCCGCCTCGGTTTTTCACGAAGGGTGCTCGGCGCGCCGCGGCGCTTTGGTCTCGTTAGGCAAAGAAGTTGCTCCCCAGTCGGGGCATGACACAGGATCAAGATAACATTCGGACGATGTTCGATACGACGGTTGCGTTCTTGGATACCAATAACGCGATCTGGAACGGCACACCGGCTTTCGCCGATGCTGTGATACGGGTAAAGGCGGCCGTGGGTGCGGTCGATACGGCAGCGGATCAACAGCAAACTCCCACGACCGGCGTGGCCGGCGACAAGGCGGACGCGCGGAACGACCTGGAGGAAAAGACGCTGATGATGGCGGACCAGCTGGCGGCGCTGGCGGCCAAGAACGGCGACAACACTCTTGGCGCACAAGTGGAGATGACCAAGTCGTCGCTTGATAAGTTGCAGGACAGCGACCTGGAGCAGACTGCGGAACGAGTGGCGAATCTCGCGAACACGAACATGGCGGCGCTGGCCGCGTATGGAATCACGGCCGCGGATGCGACGGCCTTAACAACGGCAAAGACGACGTTCTCCGGAATGAAGACGGCGCCGCGGGAAGCCGCAGTGCAGCGAAGCGCACAGACGACCTCGATCCCGCAGCTCATCAACGATGCACGCAGCATCTTCCGCAACGAGATCGACAAGCTGATGACGAAGTTCAAGAAATCGAACAACGATTTCTACAACGGCTACTTTGCCGCGCGCGTGATCGTAAATCGCGCCGCCACGCAGAAGCCGAAGCCGACACCGCCGCCGGCAGCTCCGTCAAAGCCGAATCCGTAAGCGGGTAACGGTCAGCTACTGGTAAGGCGACCAGAAGGCAGCATCCGTTACATCCGAAAGACTCGCTTCCGTCGCGCCGGGCACGTTAGGCAGTTGATCGACGTACTGGATTCCGAATGTGTTTCCGAAAATGTCGGTGCCGCTGTGATAGAGCGCATTGCGCTTCTGCAGGTATGGTTTGTAATCGATATGTTGCACCGGCGCGCCGCCGGCCTTGTTCGTTTCGACCGCATATTGAGAGACGGCTGCGTCAATGAGCCGCAGAGAGTTTAAAACATCGGTCGCTTGGGTGCGCTTGCGCGCGCGAGCCAAGCCGGGAATGGCGAGAGCAGTAGTCGAACTGGGCTCAGCGGTTCCCTGGACGCACCGTTTTCGATTCGCCGCCGCCGAATTCAAGGGACACCGAAGCGAGAATCGCAACGCGTGGTGAATCGTCGGTGCAACCGAAAAGTGGAGCGAGACTCAGGACTGTATGGAGGTTCGGCTTCCAGTTCGCGCTTGGACCGACAACAAACTCGTTTGCCGCATTGCGTTTTTCGCCGCGTCGGGTCGCATTGGTGTAACGCATCTCGGCGCCGACTTCTAATCTGTCCGCGATGACCAGCCAGGCCACGTCCTGCGTGAATCCGATTTGGCGGTTAAGTTCTCCGCCAAGCTCGTGCCGGAAGAATAAGTTCGCGGCCCACTGAAGATGCGGAATGAACTCCTGTCCGAGCAAGAGACGCAGCTCATATTCGTCCGGCTGGTCTTGAGCGATCGAACGATCGAAGCGTCCCGCTAACTGCTTGCCCGCCCCGAATAGATAGGCGGCTGCGATCGTCGGATTAAGCGGAATTTTTCCCCAGGCGGCGAGCGCATAACGCGCACCGACACTGACTTCACTTTCCGCAACAAGACGACTCGTTAGGCCGAGATGATTTTCCAAATCGAGTTCAAATCGATACGGCAGACCAATCTCGATTTCCTGTGTTAAGTCGCCCGCGAAATAATTGTGCGCGAGGAAATCGCTTTCCGAGACGACGCCGAGGAAGACTTCAAAAGGAGAAAGAACATAAAGCTTAGTCGTGGCGGAAGCGCGGCTTCGCTCCGCCCATTGCGGTTGTCCATAATCTCCCGGCTCTTCAAATTCCTCTTCCGCCTCCGCGCCGCTGACCACGATGTGGCGCTCGGTCGCCTCTTGTGCGCTGGCGGCAGAAATCAGCGCCGCCAGCAAAGTCGCGATGACTGATGAGTTGCGGAGGTTCACGCGCTCCGCCTGCGCAGATGGACGGCGACTTCGATCTCGGCCGTCTGCGGAAACATATCGAGCGGCGTGATCGATTCGATCGAGAAATTTTTCTGCAACTCACTCAAGTCCCTCGCCAGCGTAGCGGGATTGCATGAGACATAGATGAGTGTGGCCGGCGCTCGGTCCGTTAATACCCCTCGGATGACGGCTGATAAACCGGTGGCCGGCGGATCGACGATCACCGTCGCCTTCATCAGATTGGCGTCACGTAATTGTTTTTCCAGTTCCAACTCCACGTCGTCCGCGAGGTAGCTCTCGTTAGACGCGGCATCTTTCTCGGCGGCGGCAACAGCAAAGCGGTCCCATTCGATTCCGACTACGCGTGCGAATTTGTTGCGCAGTCGTTTCGTGAAAAATCCTGCGCCGCAGAAAGCGTCGATCAGTAGTTCCTGATCGAGTAGGATCCAGCTCGCGATTAATTTGGCCAGCGACTCCGCGACTTCGTCGTTTGTTTGAGAAAAAATGCGAGGACCGTCACCCGCCCGCAAGGTGTAGTGACCATCGCGCGGTCGGCGCGAGCGCAGTTCGCGCAGGGCCGCATTCACCTCGGGGCGGGCAATCGGACAGCGCTCGACATCGATTAAGCGATGCGCGTCGCGTCGGTAATAACCAACGACGCCTTCTTCGCAGTGCACGGTGATGCGGTTGCGATATTCGTAGGGAAGAGGTGAGGGGATGATCGGACGCATCGGGAGGTCGGTGAAGTGGCCGATGCGTCGCATGATTTGCTCGACTTGGCGCTGCTTCACCGCGAGCTGATGCTCGTAGTTCATGTGTTGGTAACTGCATCCGCCGCAGCGACCGAAATAAGGACATTCTGCTTCGACGCGTTGCGGTGCGGGTTCCAAGACCCGCTCGAGTTCGGCTTCGGCGAAGTGTTTTTTCTCGCGCGTGATTCGGGCGGCGATTTTTTCGCCTTCGATCACGAACGGAACGAAGACGGCCTTACCGTTCAGTCGGCCGACGCCTTTGCCGCCGAAGGCGACGTCGTCGATCTGGAGTTCCACTCCTGCTCTTAATCCTGATCTTGCTCTTAATCTATCCCAGTGAGGATTAGGTTAAGATTAGGATCAGGAGTAGGAGTTAATAACTCCGCGCGTAAGGATACTTGCTTTCGTTCCCGAGCTCCGGCGGAAATTCTTTATAGCCGGCGTGGATCCAATGGGTCTCGTCATCGAGCACCGGGTAATAGCTTCCCCGCACGATCGGCGCAGGAAAGGTGATGATCTCAAACACTCCCGCGGCCATGCGCATCACACTACGGCCAACGCCGCGCACCACTCCGTAGCCGGCGGCAGCGGAGTTGCCTTCGACGTCATTGACCTTGGCGATCTCGTGCGGCAATTCCGACCAACCGAAAAGTAAATTAGAAATACCGCGGCCGAGTTTGCGGGTGGGGCCGTAGGAGTTCGAAGGAGGATCGTGAATGTCTGCGCGGCAGAGAGCCGCCATTCCGAAAAGGAGCACCGCAGCGACGAGCGATCTCATGAAATTGAACTAACCGACTTTGCCAGCTGGAGGCAAGACCTCTTTCGTGCGTTTCTTGCGCCGGCGGCGGGTCGCGCGCATGGAAAGAACAATGGTGACCGTCAGGATCGTGACGACGGTCGCGAGAGAAATCCAGTTTGGCACCTCAACGAATTTCTCCGCGATCATTTTTGCCCCGACGAAGCCGAGCACGATGGCGAGTCCTGTCTTGAGATAAATAAAGCGATCGATGATATGCGCGAGGACGAAGTAGAGCGAACGCAGTCCGAGAATGGCGCAGACGTTGGAGGTGTAGATGATGAATTCGTCCTGCGTGATGGCGAAGACCGCGGGGATCGAATCAACCGCGAAGATCAGGTCCATGATGTCGATCACGATGAGAACGAGCGCGAGCGGGGTGAGCATCCAATGCCCGCGCTCTTTCACGATGAAATGCTGCGCGTGATATTCCGGCGTGACGCGCATCCACCGCCGGCAGAAGCGCAGGACGAAGTTGCTCTCCAGATCGATTTCCTCGCCCTTGCTCATGAGCATGCGGATGCCGGTGATGAGCAGGAAGAGGCCGAAGATGTAGAGCACCCAATGGAAGCGTTCCACCAGGGAAACGCCGAGCCAGATCATGATTCCGCGCATGACGAGCGCGCCGATAATTCCCCAAACCAATACGCGATGCTGATATTTCCGGCGCACCTGAAAGTAGGTGAAGATCAAAACGAAAACGAAAATGTTGTCGACGCTGAGTGAGTACTCGATGACGTAACCGGTGAAAAAATCGATCGCGTCATCGGCGCCTTTGATGTGCCAGACGAGCAGATTAAACCCGAGCGAAAGCGCTACCCAGACGGCACTCCAGATCGACGCTTCCTTGATGCCAACGATGTGCGCTTTGCGATTGAAGCCGACCAGATCGATCGCAAGCACGACGAAGACGCCGAGGTGAAACGCGATCCAAAACCAGAGCGGCATGAGCGCTTAGCGTTCCACTTCGATTACTGCGTCGCAAACCCAAACCCCGCGCGGTCGACGGACTTTTCTGTGGCGAAATGCGACATAGTTCGTAGCTTCAACATCTTAATCTAAATGGATGCCGAATTGGAAAAACT
>JALZAX010000338.1 GCA_030948055.1 Verrucomicrobiota bacterium
TCGAATCCGGATTCGATCGGCCGTTGCGCCCATGGACTGGCGAAGGTGTTGTCGGACACACTGATGGCATTGTGCGCGCGAGCGATTTTCGCGACCGCGGCGAGATCGATCAGCTTGAGCAGAGGATTGCTCGGCGTCTCGACCCAGACCATCCGCGTATTTGGTTTGATCGCGCGCTCGACCGAGTTCGCATCAGTCATGTCGATGAAAGTGAAATCGAGATTGGCGGAGCGACGCCGCACGCGTTCGAACAAACGAAATGTACCGCCGTAAAGATCGTCGCTCACGATGATGTGCGAGCCGCTGTCGAGGGTGTCGAGTGCCGTGGCCATCGCTGCCAGACCGGAGGCAAAAGCCCAGCCGCGCGTACCGCTTTCGAGATCGGCGACGCAACGTTCGTAAGCGAGTCGCGTCGGATTAATGGAGCGCGAGTAATCGTAGCCTTTGTGACGGCCTGGACTTTCCTGCACGTAGGTCGAGGTCTGATAGATCGGCGTCATGATCGCGCCGGTGCTCGGGTCGGGAGATTGACCGGCGTGAATGACACGAGTGGCGAAGTCTTGTTTTTTCATCATTCGTTAGGCGCGCCGCGAAAGCGCTCAGGAAAATTCGCGTTCCAAAGTGGCGGACGACTTGGCCATTTGCCGTCGCAAATAACCAAGCAAATCGGTGCGCGTGATGAGGCCGAGGAATTTTCCGCCATCCATGACAATGGCGACTCGGCCGCGATCGAACACGCCTAACAAGTCCTGAATCTTCGCCGAGGGTGAAAGCGTTTCGAGTTTGTCGGTCATAGCGCTTTGCACGGTGTCGTTGAAATGCGCGGGATCGCCGTGCGTTTTTACGAGCAAGTCGGATTCGTCGATGATTCCGATGGCGCGACCGCTTTCGTCCATCACCGGTAATTGCGAGACATCGGCTCCGCGCATGCGTTTGAATGTCGTCAGCAGCGTGTCGCTCGGACCGACTGAGATCACTTCGCCAGCTTCGGCGCGATGCGTGATAAAATCGCGCAGGTCGCCTTGCGGCTGGCGTTGCACGAAGCCCTGTTCCGCCATCCAGAAGTCGTTGTACATCTTCGAGAGATATTTGTTGCCCGTGTCGGCAACCATCGTGACGACGCGCTTCTTCTTCGTTTGCTGACGGCAATAACGAAGAGCGGCGGCTAGTAGCGTCCCCGTCGAAGAACCGCCGAGGATTCCTTCCTTGCGCAGAAGCTCGCGCGCAACCGCGAAACTTTCCGCATCGGGAATCTCGAAGGCGTCCGTGACGTAGGAAAGATCGGCGATATCGGGAACGAAATCTTCGCCGATACCTTCCACGGCCCAACTGCCGGCTTCGACGATTTTTTGCGTCTTGATGTACTCGTAGAGAATCGAGCCTTCCGGATCGGCTAGAATCATCTCGATGCCGCGGCGCGGCTTCACTCTATTAAAGAAGCGGCTCAAACCCGTGATGGTTCCTCCTGAGCCAACACCGACCACGACTGCGTCGACATCGTGACGCATCTGCTCCCAAATTTCCGGGCCCGTAGTGCGCTCGTGCGCCTCGGGATTCGCGGGATTGCCAAACTGATTTACGTAGAACGCGCCCGGGATTTCCTCTGCCAAATGCGCCGCGTAATCCTGATAATATTCAGGATGACCGCGCGTGACGTCGGAGCGCACGATTTTTACTTCGGCGCCGAGCGCGCGGACGTGCGCGATTTTTTCCTGGGACATCTTGTCGGGGATGACCAGGATGCAGCGATAGCCTTTTGCTGAAGCGATGAGCGCGAGACCGAGTCCGGTGTTGCCGGCAGTCGCTTCGATAATGGTTCCGCCGGGTTCGAGCTGTCCGTCGCGCTCAGCAGCTTCGATCATCGACAAGGCGATGCGGTCTTTGATGGAGCCGGTCGGATTTTGGTTCTCGAGTTTAACGAAGAGCTCGCACAGACCGGTGTCGATGCGCGTGATTTGCAGCAGCGGCGTGTCGCCGATGAGCCGCAGGATTTCCGGCGGTTTTCCGCGCGCGGCTTCCGCGGCAAGAATTTCAGTCGGCGCGAGATGACTCATCAGGGATTGGTCGCGGTCTCGCCTTTGTGCGACCACTCGTTCGTGCTGTCGGCGAGAAATTGCTGCAACACATCGAAGCGCACTTCGCCGTAGTTCAATGCGTAACGCAGACTGCCGCCTTTGAAGACCCAGGTAGTTGGGATCCAGCTAAGCGGTAAATCGAGGAAGCGTTTGATCTTCGCATCACCGGTCCGCGGACCTGGATCAGCAGTGACGGTGACGTTCGACTGATCGCCGATTTCAAATTTCTTCAACATGGCGCGTCCATCTTCGCCGCCATTCCAAACCGAAACGAAAACGAAGCGCGTCTCAGGGTTATCCTTGATCATCTTCAACCAGCCCCCGCTCTTCAATTCCGCCTGGCAATTCGAACACCACGGCGCCCAGAGATGAACAACGGTCAGACCCGGCGCTTTGCTCGCTTCCGCGACTTGATCTTCGGCAGGCGAGGCGGCGAACGAAATCGTGGCAAGTGTAAAGAGAACGGCGGCAGCGGAAAACAGGCGCATCATGCTTCTTTCAAACGACACGAAGAGCGCATTTCCGTCAACTGTGGCGGGATTTGACCTCCCTGCGGAACGCGCTACTTTGCCTCCCCTTTTCTGAGGAGGCACGACGTAAGGAATCGCTCGCCTTGGCCAGAAACGCGGTCCGCCTCCGGCGGCCGTGAGGAGAAATAATCGTTATGCCGCAAATGCAAGAACTGCTCGCGAAGTCTTATCGCGACTTTAAAGAAGGAAGCATAGTCAAAGGACGCATCCTCGAGATCCGCCCGCGCGAGGTCCTGGTTGATATTGGTTACAAGTCGGAAGGCGTAATTCCGACACACGAATTTGATGACATCGATTCGCTCGAAGTGGGCGACGAAGTCGAAGTGTTACTCGAGCGACTCGAGAATGATGAAGGCATGGTCATTCTCTCGAAAGAGAAGGCGGCCTATCGTCAGAATTGGAATAAGATCGCCAGCGTCTTTGCCGGCGATGGATTAATCAAGGGCAAGGTGAAGTCCGTCGTCAAAGGCGGCCTGATGGTGAACATCGGCGTCGAGGCATTTCTGCCCGCATCGCAGATCGACATTATTCCGCCTAAGGATTTGCAACAGTTCGTCGGCAACACCTACGACTTCAAGATCGTTAAAATTAACGACGATCGGAAGAACGTCGTTCTTTCGCGTCGCGAACTTATCGAACAGGAACGCAGCGAGAAACGGCAGAAGTTCCT
>JALZAX010000043.1 GCA_030948055.1 Verrucomicrobiota bacterium
GATGTCGAATCGCAACAGGCGCAGTTGCAATTCCTGCGCGCGGAGGCCAAGCGCCAACAGGATCTGCTGCGCAATCACACCGTTTCGTCGAGTGAAGCGGAGCGCGCCGCCAGCGCGGCGAACGCGCAGGATAAAACGATCGAATCCACGCAAATGCGCGTCGCACAGGCCAAAGCGAATCTCGCCAGTATCCAAACGCAATTGGATGAAATGAAAGTGGTCTCGCCCGGCGACACGGTGCTGGAGATCTTGAGTGTGAAAGTTGGCGACGTGCTCGCGCCCAATCGCGAGGTCGCGACGCTGATCATCCCCAGTTATCTCTGGGTGCGCGTGTATGTGCCTGAGCCCTGGCTCGGTTTGATCAAGCTCGGCGAGGAAGTTCGCGTCCACGTCGATTCATTTCCGAAAGAAGATTTTCGGGGCATGGTCGAGCAGATTAACCGCCAGGCGGAATTCACTCCGCGCAATGTGCAGACGGTGGAGGATCGCATCCGCCAGGTCTTCGGAGTTAAAGTCCGCCTGGAAAATCGCGACGACAAATTGCGCGCCGGCATGTCGGCGGATGTGATCTTCCCGAACGTTCCGAAATGAAGAAGATGAATTTGGAAACCAAGAAGCCAGGAAGTTTTTGTTCATGAGCTCCTTCTTTCTTTTCCTGGTTTCCTGGCTTCCGAATTTTCTTTTCTGAGGATGCCGGAAATAATGATCGAGGCCGATGGCCTAACGAAACGTTTCGGTAACTTCAGCGCTGTCGAGCACGTCAGCTTCAAAGTCGCGAAGGGTTCCATCTTCGGATTTCTCGGACCAAACGGTTCCGGAAAATCGACTGTCATGCGCATGCTTTGCGGAATTCTAGAGCCGACAGAAGGCCGCGCGCTCATCGGCGGGCGCGACGTTGCGCAGGAGAGCGACGCCATCAAATCAATGATCGGTTACATGTCGCAAAAATTCTCGCTCTATGACGAACTGACCGTGAACGAGAACCTGATTTTTTCCGGCAAACTTTACGGCCTCAACGGAAGCGCCTTGAAAAAACGGCGCGACGAACTGGTTGCGACCACGCACCTCGAACCGTATCTCGATCGACGCGCGGCATTATTATCAGGAGGCTGGCGACAACGTCTGGCCATGGCTTGCGCGTTGATGCACAAACCGACTGTTCTGTTTCTCGACGAACCGACCGCCGGCATCGATCCGGTGGCGCGCCGCGAGTTGTGGGATTTGCTTTTCGAATTCGCCGGGCAAGGCATGACGCTTTTTGTCACCACGCATTACATGGACGAAGCCGAGCGGTGCGATCATGTCGGCTATATATATATGGCGCGGCTGATTGTGGGCGGCGAACCGGACGAGCTCAAGCGCATGTCCGATGTCAACCCGCCGGGGACGCGGCGACTCGATGTCACTTGCGATCACGTCACGGTCGCACTCCAAACCGTCCGGCAAATGTCTGGTGTTCTGAGCGCAACGGTTTTCGGTCAATCGATGCACTTGCTCGTGAACGAAGATGTTAATTCCGCGCAAATCGAAGAGCGTTTGCACAGTGTCGGGATTGCCAAACCCGAGATCCACGAAATCGGTCCGTCGCTGGAAGATGTTTTTGTCGCGTTGACCAACAAACACGCCCAGGACAAACCAGCCAAGGCTGCCTAACGAGTGATGAAAATGTTCCGCGGACTGAACGCCATCCTCTTCAAGGAATTCATCAGCGTGCTGCGCGATCCCCTCACGTTGTTCTTCATGCTCTTTCCGCCGCTGGTCGAGATGATCGCGTTCGGTTACGCGCTTGATAACGACGTCAAACACATGGCCATGGTCATTTTGAATGAAGACCGCACGGTGGAGAGCCGGCAGTTCATCGACCAATTCGTGAACACCGAATCGTTCCGCGTCGTCGGCGAAGTGCAAAACATCGAACAGCTGTCGAGCGAAATTCGCAAAGGCAACGCGTATGTCGGTCTGCAAATCCCGCCGCATTTCACGCGCGATGTCCGCACCGGCAATCCTGCGCGCGTGCAGATGTTAATCGACGGCTCCAATTCCACCACCGCACTGCAAGCGCTCAACACCGCCGTGTCGCTCACCTTGTCGCAATCGGTCCAGCGCATGATGAAAGACGTCGGCAGCACGCATGTCCCGATCGAGGTGCGCCCGCAGATGCTCTACAACCCGACCATGCGCAGTCCGAACTTTTACGTGCCAGGTGTGATCGGCGTGGTCCTGCAAATCGGCACGACTTTCGCGACGGCCATGGCGGTAGTGCGGGAACGCGAACGCGGCACGCTCGAACAACTACTCGTTAGTCCATTGAGCAGCTGGGGCCTGATGCTCGGCAAACTGATACCCTATCTCTGTCTCGGGATGACCATGGCGTTGCTTCTTTTCGGCATCATGCGCTTCGTCTTCGCCGTGCCGATTGCCGGCAGCGTTATTGCCATGGTTGCCGCGACGTTCGTTTATGTTTTCGCGCTCTTGAGCCTCGGCCTGCTCGTCGCGACGAAAGCGGAAAACCAGATGCAGGCGCTGCAAATGTCGATGGCCTTCATTCTGCCGAGCGTCTTTTTCTCCGGCTTCATTTTTCCGCGCGAAACCATGCCGGCAATTTTCTACTGGCTCGGCGCCGCTCTGCCCACGACCTACTTCATCGCGCTCATGCGCGCGATCATTCTGCGCGGCGCGACCTTCATGGAATACTGGCAATCGCTCGCCATCATGAGCGGAATGGCGGTGCTGCTCTTCTGCGTCTGCTCGCTGCGCTTCCGCAAAAAGATCGGCTAACCTTTCTGCATTTCCGCTAGGGTCTTGAGCACTTCTTCGCTGTGCTCGGCCGGTTTCACGCCGGTGAAAACTTTGGCCACTTCGCCTTTCGGATTAATCAGAAACGTATTCCGCGCCGCCATCTTCGCGCCTTTGTAGTCCATGACCGATCCATATTGCGTCGAGACCTTCGCGTCGGTATCGGCGAGCAATTTGAAATTCAATCCTTCCTTCGCGCAAAAATCTTTGTGCGATTGTGCGTTGTCCACGCTCACGCCCAAAATGACCGCGCCCGCGTTTTGATACTTTGGCAGATCGCGCTGGAAGTTTTGCGCCTCAAGCGTGCAACCGCTGGTAAAATCTTTCGGGTAAAAATAAAGGACAACCCATTTCCCGTGGTAATCCTTCAGGCTAACAGCGCTGCCATCACCACTCGTTAGGCTAAAATCCGGCGCGGCCGTATTCTCCTTCGGGATGGCGGCATTTTCTTCGGCGAACGCGCACACGGCCGCGAGTAAACAAAGAGATAAGAATATTTTTTTCATTGGTTCGCTCCTTCGCAGGGAGTTTGCGCATTGCTTTGGCAAAGGCAAATCGGTAACGACTTCTAGGTGCAAATAGTCAAGAGTTCGAGCGGCGCGTCGCCGAACGCCGTAGTCGTCAGACCGCTGCGTCTCGCGCTGGGCGCGATCGGAGCGATCGGTTTCATCGTCACGATTTTCCATCTCTTTTTCGGTTTCGTTTCCATTCCGACAAATTCCGTCGGCGTGAAAATCCGTTTCGGCGCGTTTCATTCCATCCAGAATCCCGGCCTTTCTTACGCCATCCCCTACGTCGATGAGATTCTCGTCGTCCCGACGCAAAGGCTCCTGAAACTCGAATTCGGTTTCATGACGCCGGGCGCGTCAAATCCGTATCAGCATGATCGCGAGGCGGAGGACACCGAGACCATGATCACCGGCGATCTCAACACCGCGCTCGTACCGTGGGTCGTGCAATATCGCATCACCGATCCGCGGGTTTATCTTTACGGCGCGCGCGAGCCGGAGAAAACGTTACGCGATCTTTCCGAAAGTGTGATGCGCGAAGTGATCGGCGATCGCACGGTCGACGAAGTGCTGACCATCGGACGGCACGACATCGAAACCTCCGCGCTCAAGCGCCTCGCGGAATTATCTTCGGAATACGAACTCGGTTTGCAGATTCAACAAGTGCAGCTCGCCACCGTCCGTCCGCCGCCCGTGGTGCAGGCGGCCTTCAACGATGTGAATCAGGCGCAGCAGGAAAAACAGACCGCGATCAATCAAGCGTGGGCCATCTATAATGATGCCGTGCCGAATGCGCGCGGCCAGGCGAAAGCGCGCGAGAAACAGGCGGAAGCCTACGCCGTTAGCCGCGTCAATCAGGCGAAAGGCGATACGGAAAAATTCAACCTGCTCCTGACCGAGTATCGCAAAGCGCCGGGCACAACCCGGCAGCGTCTCTATCTCGAAGCGATGGAATCGATTTTCCCCGCGCTCGAAAAGAAAGTGATCATCGACGACAGCGTGAAGGGCGTTTTGCAAACACTCCCGCTGCTGGAAAATCCGCGCACAAAATAATGGACAACATCGCGCGCCCTCTCAGTCTTCCGACCGGCCCGCTGCAATTTTTGCAGAGCCGCTTCATGGCGTTGGTCGGCCTCATTTTCATTTTCACCGCGCTGAAATGGGGCGCGTTACTTTTCGTCGTCAATCAATACGAGACCGTCATCGTGACGCGTTTCGGCAGGGCGATCCGGACCGAGACCACGCCAGGATTGAAGATGAAGCTGCCGTTTTTCGATGTCCTGAATCGCTTCGATAATCGCATTCTTTCCTGGGACGGCCCGCCAACGGAATGCCCGACGAAAGACAAATTGTATCTCATCGTCGATTGCTTCGCGCGCTGGCGCATCAGCGATCCGCTTCTCTTCTATAATAGACTGAGCGACGAACGCAGCGCGCTCTCACGCCTCGACGATATTCTAGGGAGCGAAACCCGAAGCGCCGTTGCGACCAACGACCTCGTCGAAATTGTCCGCGTCACCAAAGGCCGCCAGCCCGTGCGCGACGAAGAGCTGGAAAAAAGCGGCACGATTTTGCCGAGCAGCATTCCAGACATCGAACTCGGGCGCGGTCACATCGAAAAACAAATCACCGATCGCGCGCGGCAAAAGATCGCCGATTTCGGAATCGAGTTGCTCGACGAACGTTTCAAACGCAGCAAGTACAATCCGGCGGTTGCGCAAAAAATCATCGAACGCATGTCGAGCGAACGACATCAGATCGCGGCTAAATTCCGTTCCGAAGGCCGCGGGGAAGCGGCTAACATCAGCGGACAAAAGGAAAGCGAAGTGGCGTCGATCAATTCCGGCGCGAATCGCGGTGCCTTGAAAATCGAAGGTGAAGCCGACGCCGAAGCCGCGCGCATTTACGCCGCGGTTTACGAAACGCCGGACGCGCAGGATTTGTATTTGTTCCAGCGCAGCCTGGACGTCGCGCGCCTTTCTTTCGAAAAAGGAACAACTGCGGTTCTCTCCACCAATAGCGATCTTGGTCGCGTGCTCAAAAACATCACGCCCGCCGCGCAGCCGTCGCACGCGCCGTAGCATTCAATAAATCGCGCTCGACACCGCGATTAGTCCGAATGATTTAACTTAGTTCTATGGCTTGGGCGATCATTGTTCACGGCGGTGCGCACACTATCAGCGAGGATAAGATCGACCCGCACAAAATCGGTTGTGCGCGCGCGGTCGATGCGGCGGCGAAATTGCTGGCGGATCGCGGCACTTGTCTCGATGCGGTTGAGGCCGCGATTAGAATTCTGGAAGACGATCCGATTTTCAATGCTGGTTTCGGTTCGATGTTGAACTCGTTAGGCGAAGTGGAAATGGACGCTGCCATCATGGAAGGGAGCGAGCTGCACGCCGGCGCGGTCGCGTCGATTCGCGGTGTGCGTCATCCGATTTCCGTCGCGCGACAAGTGATGGACACACCGCACGCGCTGCTTAGCGGGGAAGGCGCTCGGAATTTTGCGAAGGAACGCAGCTGTGAACTTTGCGCGCCGGAAGAAATGATTCACGAGGCAATGCGCGCGGAGTGGGAAGCGAGCAAGAACATGCGCGGCTCGGATACGGTGGGCGCGGTGGCGCTGGATATCTTCGGAAACTTCGCCGCGGGCACTTCGACCGGCGGTTTGATGCATAAAATGCCGGGCCGCATCGGTGATTCGCCATTAATTGGTCTTGGGTTGTACGCCGATAACATGGCGGGTGCTTGTTCGTTAACCGGCGACGGCGAATCGATCATGCGACTCGCGTTGGCGCATCGTATCGTCAGCGCCATGTGCGATGGCGAAGACGCAGATCGCGCCGCGGAAGAAGCGATTGCCGTCATGGCGCGGCGTGTTGGCGGCGAAGCCGGTTGCATCGTACTCGATCGCCAGGGTCGCATTGGTCTGGCGCATAACGCTGATAATCTTGCGCATGCCTATCGCACTTGGGAAATGCGCGAGACGGTGGCGGACGTTAAGAAGATTCGTTAGGCCGCGCCTGCATCGCTATCGCGAAGCATTGCGGGCATGGCAAAAGTCTCGCCGAGAAATTTTCGGAATGCCGCCGGATCGGCCAGTCGATATTTCGCTCTCGAAGGTTCAAGGCCGACTTTGATTGCTACGAAATTTGGCGCATCAACTTCGAACATATTTTCGTCCGTTTGATCATCGCCCGCACACAAGGCCGCGCCGTAGTTGTGTTCGTGGAGCAGGCGGCGAATCGCCACACCTTTCGAAACTTCTGACGACGTGATCTCCACAATCTTGCGGCCCTGACGAATCTTAACCGGCTCGTTCGCCATCATCGTGCCCAACTCATGCGTTAGCTGATGTGCTTTCCACGTTCCAAATTCCGGGTCGGTTTTGCGGTGATGCCAGACTAACGAAGTCTGTTTTTCTTCGATCCAACTTCCGGGCGTCGATTGTTCGTAGAGACGAAGAATGTCGCGGATTTCATCTTTCCACGCGTAGCTCACATCGCGGTCCCAGCGTTCCCAGATTTGTTGTCCCACGCGGCGAATGGCCGCGCCATGTTCCGCGACGCAGGCGAAATCCGGTTGCGGAAAAAAGAATTCCAAATCCTGGTGGCTGCGCCCGCTGACGACAAACACATCCAGATTTTTTTGCCTAACGAGTGCTTCTAAGAGTGCGCGAATTTGCGCTGTCGGCGTGGCGCTGCGCGGTTCGCGTTCGATTTCGCGCAGAGTCCCATCGTAATCGAGAAAAAGCGCGATGCGTTTTTCGCTCGCCAAGACTTTTCGCAAGAGCGAGCCCGCCTCGCGCGGATCTTCGCTGGCGGCGGTGGATGCGCGTTCTGCGGTCCGGAGCTGTTCAATAAAAAGACGCGCCCAATGTTGGGCTTCGAATTGCATGACGCGGGCGCGCATCGGTTGATTGGCCGCGCGCTTTTCTTCCGCGGACATGGCGAGCGCTTCGCTCAATTTTTCCGCGACGGTGCGCGCGTCGTATGGATTAACAAGAATGGCGTTGCCTAATTCTTCGGCCGCGCCGGCAAATTCGCTCAGAATCAAAACGCCATCGTGATCGCGCTGGCACGCGATGTATTCTTTCGCTACCAGGTTCATGCCGTCGATCAACGGCGTGACGATCGCGACATCGGCCGTGGCATAAAGCGCGCAGAGGTCGGTGAAATTAACCGACCCGTGAATGAAGCGAATCGGACTGCTGCTAAGCGTGGCGTATTTGCCGTTGATGCGGCCGACGCGTGCCTCCGTCTCGGCGCGCAACTCCTGATATTCCTCGACGCCTTCGCGCGACGGTACACTGACGAAAATGAATTTGATCGTGTCGCGCTTCGGCGGCTCGAGGTTTGAAAGAAAATATTCAATGGCTTCGAGCCGATGCAGAATGCCCTTGGTGTAATCCATCCGCTCGACCGAGAGCACAACCTGTTTGCCCGCGTCCGATCGCAAAAACTCGTCCCGACGTTTCGCGAACTCCGAGGAATCGAGCGTCTTCTCAAATTTTTGCGCGTCGATCCCGATCGGGAAAACACCCATCGAAGTGATGTGCCCGTCTTCATTGCGGATGCGCGTGATTTCCGATTCCAATCCAAGCAAACGCAGCACCGTGCTGCGGAAATGGCGCATGTAACCAAAAGTGTGAAAGCCAACCAGATCGGCGCCGAGCATGCCGGCGACGAGCTCGCGCCGATTGGGATGACAGCGAAAAGTTTCGTAGGACGGGAACGGCGTGTGCAGAAAAAATCCGATTCTTAGTTCCGGCATCCGCGCGCGCAGCAACTGCGGCAAGAGGAGCAGCTGATAATCGTGCACCCAAATTAAATCGTTGGGCTGAGCGAGCTTGACCACCTCGTCGGCGAAACGCGCGTTCACCGTCTGGTATTGCTCCCACCAGGCCGGATCGTAGCGCATGAGATTCGGCATGTAGTGCAGGAGCGGCCAAATACTCGAATTGGCAAAGCCTTCGTAATGACCGGCCACTTCTTCTTTCGAAAGAAAGACCGGAATGCAGCCGTGCTCGCGTTCGAGCTGCTCGCGTACTTCGGCGTGTCGCTCATTTTCAATCGCCGCGCCCGGCCAGCCCAGCCACTTTAAGTTGTACTCGTTAGGCGAAAGCCCGCTCAGCGCAGCAACCAGACCGCCGGACGATTTCCTAATGCGTTTTTTCGCCACCGTGACCGGCAGACGGTTGGAGACATTGATGACGGTGGTCGACATGACCTCAGCTGCTAGCTCTTATCTGATCGTTTGCTCTAGTTCCGAGGGCAGGTGTGGCGCGGAAAGTAAGAGCTCGAACTCGTGCCAGCGTTTCGCGGGCTGTTCCGGCGTGCCGCCCTTCTTCTCGATGTAACTACGCACGATGTCTTCACCCAGGTTGTAGTTAATAACGTAGCTACGGTAGCGTTGGATGAATCTTACTCGTTGCTGCGCGCGAGCTTCGTCCATGAGCGCGTATTTTTGTAACCAGCTAACAGTGGCTTTACTGTCGATCTCACCATTGACTAGCTTGCGGGCGGCTTCGTTAGCGGCATAGCTTAGCTCCCTCGTCATGTCCTGGACGGCATAGTATTCTTCGGCGCGTCCTGGATCGAGCCCCGCCGCTGGCCAAAGCACGTTCTTCTCGAACATCATTCGTTCTGCCTTGTTGAAGACAACTTCCCTTCCGAAGTTGGCCGTGCCTTCCGCGATGAGTGATTGCGGGGAGAAAAGCGGATAGATAGAGAACTCAACGAAGTTATGCTCGCGCACCAGGTTCTTTTCCAGGAGCGCGTTGTAGACGTGGTGACCGGGATAACCTTCGTGCGCGGCCAGGTCGATCGCGCGATCGATATAAGCAGGCAGGTCGGTGTTCACCTGGATAACACTTTGGTAGTCGCCTTTGTACCAATTGTAACCGCCCCATGGTTTGTTAGTAACGTATTCGACTTTGAATCCCTCGTTAGGGGGAAGCTTGATATGAGCTAGTGAACGGGCGCGGCATTCCTTGATCGCTAACTGGAAGACTGTATCGAGTTTGTCGGTCGGAATAATGAAGGCCTTGTGCCATTCTTCGTAACGCTGAGAAAGCGGACCTTGGCCGGGAATTTTCTTTTCTAATTGCGCGAGGATGTCTTCGAAGTGTTCCTCGGGGAAAGTAGGCGGCGCTGCGTCGTAAAGGGCGCGCGCTTCGTCATCAAAACTTTTTTTCTCGCCCTGCACGATATCCGTGCGCGCTTCCAGGGCGGCTAACTGGCGCTGAAGAAAATCGAAACGCAGCCGATCAATGTCGCTCGTCGGCCGCCGTGTTTGTAAGAGCGCGGCGGATAGGTCATGGGCCGTCTGCTGAATCTCGCCTAACGACTTCTTCTCCGCGGCTACTTCTGTTTTCCATTCGGCCGGGCCGTAGTAGGCATCGACGTAATCGGGATCGTGTTGACCGAGTGCGAGCGCGAGTCGCACATATCGCTCGGCGAATTGATTGATCGTCGGTTGACCGCCGGGAGAAACGGTTGGGCCTTGGGCGAAGAGCGAAGAAGTAGCTAACGCCATCCCGACGATGAAGAAAGATCTGCGCATCATGGCTTGCAGCATTGCGTCAATATCCCCTTGGCTCAACTCGATGCGATTTTTATCCAGCGAACTAGCGCGCGAAAAACGAATTTCAGTTGATGAAGAAAACCGCGGAGCCGGATTTGCTCAAAGGTTTAGCCGCGGGGATCGCGGGCGGCTTGCTCGCGTCTCTCGTGATGGAGCAATTTCAAAACTTATGGACGATGGCGAGTGAGGCTTCGCAAAGAGCGGAAGGAAAAGAGCCGGCGCGATCGAAGGCGAAACCAGCGACGGTCAAAGCGGCGGATGCAATCTCCCGACAAGTCGTGGGACACAAGGTTCGCGAGCAACAACAGAAGCTGGCGGGCGAAGCGGTGCATTACGCGATGGGTGGAGCGTCGGGCGCGATTTACGGCGCGCTGGCGGAGTTCATCGATGTCGCAAGTGCTGGCCAGGGTCTGGCGTTTGGCGCATCAGTTTGGTTGCTCGCGGATGAAGTCTCGGTGCCCGCACTCGGTCTGAGCAAACCGCCGACAAAGATTCCAGTCGCGACGCATCTCTATGCCTTGGCCTCGCATTTTGTTTATGGCGCGGTTACGGAAGCGGTGCGCCGCGCGGTTCGCTCAGTCCTTTAGCGAAGCAGAGAATCCGCCGGATACACCACGCCGTTCTTTATCACGGTGTGAATGTCGGAAGCGTGCGCGATGTCATCGAGTGGATTCGAATTCAGCACGACGAGGTCGGCAAATTTTCCCGGCGCAATCTCGCCGATTTTCTGACCAACCCCGCCGCCAAAAGTTTTCGCCGCGTTCACGGTCGTGCTTTGCAGGATTTGCATGTTGGTCAGGCCCGCTTCTTTCATGAGCTGGAATTCGCGGAAGAGCGACGGGCCGTGAATCGTGCCGATATTTCCAGCATCAGTTCCGGTTGCGATAGTGATGCCGGCATCTTCCAGCGTTTTCAGATTCTTCAGCGCGACATCATAGGTCTTCTGGATGCCAGCGAGAACTTTGTCCGGATCGGCCATCGCAGTCTTGATTCGATCGGGAACTTTATCGGGTGGTAACTTAGTGACATCGAGCGAGGCAATTACTTCCGGGTTACCCCAGCGTTTCTCTTCCGGCGTTAGCTCCAGTTTGTTGGCAAAGGTGCGGCCATAGCGTTCGAAAACGACGAGGGTGGGAGTCAGGATCGTGCCATGTTCCTTTAATAGCCTAACGAATGCTTCATCGACCGGCTTATCCGTCACGCTGTGCACGAGAAGGTCGGCGCCTTCTTCGACGGAGGCGCGCGCTGCTTCCAACTCGGTCGCGTGGACGGCGACGCGTAATTTGAGTCGATGACTTTCCGCAATAACGGCGTGCACCACCGGCCGAAATTTCTCGACCGGGTTATCTGCATTAACGATGTACCAAATCTTGACGTAATCCGGCTTCTGCTCGGCGAGTTTCGCGACGAGCTGCACGCCTTGTTCGGGGGTGTCGATTTTTACGATCGGCGGGTCGTTGTTCAGCTCGAGTTGCGGGCGCGCCACGCTGGAGATGAGCGGACCAGCGACGGCGACGCGCGGAGCTTTGGCAGTGGCATTCGCCTTCTTGCGAACCTCGAAATTCCAAAACGGACCGCCCACATCGACGACGCTGGTGATCCCGCAGCGCAGATAGCGCGCAAACGTGTCATTCGAGTTCCGCTCGATCCAGGCGTGCTCTTCGGCGTAGGAACGAACACTCGTCAGGTCAACCGCATCCGGCCGCGTGTAGATGTCGCCCGACTGAAAAAAATGCACATGAGTGTCGATGTAACCGGGCAGGATGAACTTCCCACTGCAATCGATT
>JALZAX010000044.1 GCA_030948055.1 Verrucomicrobiota bacterium
TTGCACCTCGTGCACGCGCGCACCGCTTTCGCGCGCGAACTTGGTCGAGAGATATTCGGGATGGAGATCGCAGGCAATCGTCGCCGGTTTCACATCATAAAGGCGCGGGAGATCCGCCGCCGTCGCGCGGAAAGCCTGGTGCGCTTGCGCTGTTTCCAGATCGCCGATGTGCTGGCTCACGAAAATGTTTTTGTCCACTCCAAGTGCAACAGTGTTCTTCAAATGCGCCCCGACCGCCAGAACCGACGCGACCGGATAACGAAGGGAAATCGGTAGGGGCGCGTAGCCCCGTGCGCGGCGCAGAATCATTTCGCGATCGTGAATGATTCTGGCGATTGAGTCGTCCACGTGCCGAACGATCGGGCGATCGTGGACGAGAAAAAAAGCCGCGATGTTATGCAACCGTTCGAGCGCTTCGGTTTCGTCGATGCAAATCGGTTCGTCGCTCAGGTTCCCGCTCGTCGCGACCACGGGGAAATCTAATTCCCGCAGGAGCAGGTGATGCAGGGGCGTGTAAGGAAGCATCACGCCGAGATTCGGATTTCCCGGCGCGAGCGAATGAGGAAGGGGAGCGCGGCGTTTCAGGAGAACTATGGGCGATTCCGGGGAAAGAAGGAGCCGCTCTTCGAGTGCAGAAATGTCGCAGGAGGCACGCGCTTTTTCCAACGACGGAAACATGACGGCGAACGGTTTTTCTGCGCGATGCTTCCGCTCCCGCAGGCTAACGACGGCTTCTTCGTTGCGCGCATCGACCAGCAGCTGAAATCCTCCAAGGCCTTTGAGCGCGAGAATTTTTCCCGCACGAAGAATCTCGGCTGCGTGCAGAAGGGCGCCGTTTTTCGCGGCAAGGTTTTTGCCTAACGAGTCCAAGAGCTGCAATTGCGGACCGCAAGCCGGGCAGGCGTTTGGTTGCGCGTGGAACCGGCGATCGTTCGGATCTTGATATTCACGTTCGCACTCTTGGCACATCGTGAATTTCTTCATCGACGTGTTCGCGCGATCGTAGGGAAGCGCCTCGATGATGGAAAAACGTGGACCGCAATTGGTGCAGTTAGTGAATGGGTAGCGAAAGCGGCGATTGTCCGAATCGAGAATATCGCGCAGACAATCGGCACATGTCGCAATGTCTGGCAGGATCAAGGCGGTTTTCGCGCCCAGGTCAGTGCTCGGGCGGACTTCAAATTTTTCGTAACCGCGTGGATCGAGAAAGGAGGTTTCGATGCTTTGCAGAATCGCCCGCGGCGGTTTTTCTTTCTCGAAGCGTGATAAGAACTCCCGGACGCTATCGCCTTCGACTTCGATCGTGACCCCCACGTTTGAGTTCAAAACGTAACCGCGCAAAGCGAGTTCGTTGGCGAGCCGATGAACAAAGGGACGGAAGCCCACGCCTTGCACCGCCCCGCGCACGAGAATTCTTACTCGCTCGCGATTCATTGATGATACTGAATCGCTCGTTTAACGGCGGAGCAAAAACAATCCCGCGATCGCGAGGGTGACGCCGGCAATGCGCGGCCATGAGAGAGGTTCCTTGAAAAACAGAATGCCGGCGATGGCCATTATGGCGGCGCCGCCGGCGAGGATCGCGGGGACAGACGAGAGCGGACCGCCGCGTTGAAACAAGAGGAAAAATGCAATGGTGCCAAGGCCGACACAGATGCCGGTGAGCACGGAATAATTGAAACCGGTGCTACTGAATTTCTGTTCCCAACGATTCGTTAGCCAGAGGGCGGCGAGGTAAAAGAGGATCGTAAGAGCAGCGGTCGCTTCGACGACAAAACCGCCCAAGCCATCGCCGATGTGCTCGGAAGCGAGGCGAGTGAAGATTTGATGTGCGCCGTATAAGACGGCAGCGACAACCGCATACCAAAACCAACCGGCCATTACTCGTTAGGCAGCAGTTGCACGATCATATTTCTTATCGGGTGAAAAGGCCGCCAACGAATCCGATTTGATACGCAAGGAACAATCCGAACGCCAGGCTGACAACGCCGGCCGCGGTTGCGAGATGATGACGGAAAAATTCGAAGCGCGCACTGTAAGTAATCGGAACGGCAATCGTCGTGGTCATTAACATCATCCCGGCGACGGTGCCGAGACCGAAGACCAACAGGTAAGCCCAAGCCCAGATGGGTCGCTGAATAATTGGCAGGACGAGAAGTGCCACGGCCGCAGAGCCGGCTAACCCATGCACGATTCCGATGATGAGCGGCCTGACTGCGCCATACCATTTCACACGGCCAAACGCCCGATCTAAACGCGTGTCGGGCTCGCATTCCTCTTCCGCGCCACGAAGAGATCGCATTGCGGAACGAACATTCAGCGCGCCGAGTAAGATAAGCATTAATGCAACGCAAAATTCGAGGCTCAGGCCGAGCCGTTCCGGAATGACGAGCCCGAAAAAGATGATCGCCCCGCCGACAAAAAAGAGGGTCAGGCTATGACCGATGCCCCAGAAAATTCCGGTGAGCGCCGCGCTGCTGAGCCTGCGTTGGCGGCTGACGATTGTGGTCACGGCCACAACGTGATCGCAGTCCGTCGCATGCCGCATCCCGAGAAAGAATCCGAGAAAAAGGATGGAGAGAAGCGTCATAGATTTGTCGTCAAAAAGCGGCTGGCTCGTTTTGCAAAAATTTCACTGATCTGATGGCACACTCCTGACCGCCGATTGCGATGGCCGCTTTACCGCACTGCGGACATTCGAGCGTGGGGACGGGAATGCCGGAAAGGGCGCCATCCCAATACTTGGGTCGGCCGCGATATTGGCAGTGCGGACATTCCACCGCAGCTTCGATTTCTTCGATTGTAAGTGTCGAACCTTCGAGCGCCGTCTCGGTAATGATGGAGTCGTAAGCGAATCGCAGTTGCTCTTCTTCGATCTGGCTCAACTCGCCGATCTCGAGACGGACTTCGATAATTCTCTTGTCGGGATTTTCGCCGGAGAATTGCAGGAGCTTCTCGACCAAACCGCAGGCGATCGAGAATTCATGCATCGCCCGAAATCAGATGGCGAGCAACGTGGCCGAAACTTCGTCGATCCCGGTGCCGCGTTTGCAGCTGGTCGGAATGACTTTGATGTCGGGCTTTAAGGTGTGCACGTCTTTAATCAATTGCTCGACGCTCACTTCCATCGCTTCCGCGAGATCGATTTTATTGATCACGACGACCTGTGCTCCCAGAAACATGTGGGGATGTTTGCGCACCATCCATGGACCTTCCGTCACACTCACGACCACGACGCGCGCTTTTGACCCGAGCGGAAATTCCGCGGGACAAATGAGGTTCCCGATGTTCTCGATGAAAATCAGTTTTAGATTTGTGAGATCGATTTTCTTCAAACCTTTGCCGACAAGATTGGCATCGAGGTGACAACCATTAATCGTGGCGATTTGCACCACCGGCACATTTTGTTTTGAAATCGCGTCGGCGTCAGAGCTTGTCGTGGCGTCGCCGTTGAAAACAGCGACGCCCATTTTGTCTTTCAGTTTTTCGACGAGCTTGGTGATGAGCGTGGTCTTGCCGGAACCGATCGCGCCCATGAAGTCGATGGCGGTGATACCGCTCTTGTCGAGCAACGCGCGATTATCGTCGGCTAACTCTCTGTTCGCCTCGAGCAGGCTGTGCTCCAGCTCGATGTCGTAGATTTCGTCCGGTGATGCTTCGAGCATCACCTGCGCCGTCCCTTCGTTAGCCATGGCTTAGTGAGCGAGGCCCGCGAACGCCGTCGGCGTGTGCATTTGTTTCACGACTTTGCCGTTGCCCATGAACATGTGCACGCCGCACGGCAGACATGGATCGAAGCTGCGCACCGTGCGCATGATGTCGATACCCTTGAAGTTTTCCGGCCCGTTTTCTTCGAAGAGCGGGCAACCTTGCACCGCATCTTCGTAAGGCCCGGGCGTTCCGTAAACATCGCGCGGGTTCGCGTTCCACGGCGTGGGCGGATACGGATGGTAGTTCGCGATCTTTCCATCGCGAATAACGAGGTGATGCGAGAGGACACCGCGCACGGCTTCGTGGAAACCGCAGCCGATCGCTTCGTCCGGTACTTTGAACGGAGTAAACGTCGCAGTGCGGCCCGCCCACACTTCCTTCATTGCATTCTCGAGGAAGTAGAGCGCGCAGCCCGCGGCGTAAGCCTGGAAGTAGGTGCGCGCGCGATCCCGCTCGATGGTGTTGGCCCACTTCGGCACCTTCCATTCGAATTCCTTTTCTGGCTTCGTCATCGTTTTCGGCAGCCGGATCTTGACGCTGGTGCCGGTGGCCTGCACGTAGCCGATGTCGACCATATTCGCCAAAGCGGTCGTCCAGAGTCGCGCGAGCGGACCGCCGCCGGTGTCGAGCGCGAGATGATCGCCGGTGCGTTTGTCGAGCCAGCGCGGCGACATGACCCAAGTGTATTTGTCGGCAAAGTTCCGCTTCTGCGGTTTCGGAATTGTCCGCTGATTCCACGGGTGCCGGATGTCGATCGGATTGCCTAACGGATCCTGTTTGACGAAATACTCGCCGTTGCCCTGCTCATCGGCCCAGTCCTCATAGTAAGACGAGCCGAGAAGAATTCGGATTTGCGTGTTGATGTCGACGAGACTGGTGGTGACGAGCTGGCCATCAACCACGACGCCGGGCGTGACGTACATCGCCTTGCCCCATTTATCCATCGTCTTGTAGTCGTAGTCGCAGACGTCCGGGTCTTGGAATGAACCCCAGCAGCCGAGTTGGATGCGGCGATTGCCGACTTGCTCGTAACCGGGGAGAGCTTCGTAAAAGAAGTCGAAGAGATCGTCGTGCAGTGGGACACACTTCTTCATGAACTCGCAGTAGCGCATGAGCCGCACCTGGTAGTCCGTGAAGATTTGGATCGAGGGCACGGTGCCGACACCGCCGGGATAAAGTGTGGACGGATGAACGTGACGTCCTTCCATCAAGCAGAACATCTCGCGCGTGTAGCGGCTGACTTGCAGAGTCTCGCGATAGAACTCGCCTTCGAATGGATTCAAGGCGTGCATGATGTCGGCGATCGTGCGGTAGCCGTGATCGTTCGAATGCGGCGCGAGCGTTTGTTGCGCTTTTGCCCAAACACTCGGGTTCGTCTCCTTCACCATCATCTCGCAGAAGTCGACTCCGACGAGATTGTCCTGAAAGATGTTGTGATCGAACATGTATTCGGCGGCTTCGCCGAGATTGATGATCATTTCCGCGAGCGGCGGCGGCTTGATCCCGTAAGCCATGTTCTGCGCGTAGATGGAGCAGGTCGCATGGTTGTCGCCGCAGATTCCGCAGATGCGACTGGTGATGAAGTGTGCATCGCGCGGATCTTTATTACGCATGAAGATCGAGTAGCCGCGGAAGATGGACGATGTGCTGTAACACTCGACCACCTTCTTCGAGTCGAAATCAATCTTCGTATAAATGCCGAGACTGCCGACGATGCGTGTGATCGGGTCCCACGACATCTCGACGAGATTGCCTTGCGGCGCGGAAGTGCCCCTTGAGGGTGCTGTCATTACATCAGGCATATTTTTCTCCTCGGTTTAGTTGCGGCTGTGAGCGTAATGCTTTGGTTTGTAGCCCGTGGTTAACTCCGCCCGCGGGTGTCGCCATTTCGGTTCTTTATTGACGGTGGTGTTGGTCATGGCGCGCAAACCGCGCAGGGCAGCGCCCCAGATTCCGACGACCTTGGTCGAGAGCGCGGAGCCCGGAGGCGCATCCATGAAGGGCATGAATTTATCCGGGAACCCCGGCATGGTGCAGCCGATACAAATGCCGCCGACATTGGGACAACCTCCTATGCCAGCCATCCATCCGCGCTTCGTCACGTTACAATTCACCACTGGGCCCCAGCACCCAATTTTTACCAAACATTTGGGCGAGCCATACTCCTTTGCGAAATCGCCTTGCTCATAATAGCCAGCGCGGTCGCAGCCTTCGTGCACCGTTTTGCCGAAGAGCCAGGTCGGCCGCAACTGATCGTCGAGAGGAATGAGCGGGGCGAGCCCGGCCACTTGATAGAGCAGATAAAGTAACGTCTCCATCATGTTGTCCGGTTGCACGGGACAACCCGGGACGTTAACAACCGGCAGCCCTGCTTTTGAGCGCCAATCCCAGCCGAGATAGTCCGCAATGCCCATCGCGCCAGTAGGGTTACCTTCCATGGCGTGAATTCCACCGTAGGTCGCGCAGGTCCCGCAGGCCACGATGCCGAGACACTTCGGAGCGAGGCGATCAATCCACTCGTTCGTCGTGATCGGCTGGCCAGTGTTAGGGTCAGTTCCCATCGCGGCCCAGTAGCCTTCGTTCTTGATCTTCTCGTTAGGCACAGAGCCTTCCATGACGAGAACGAACGGGTCGAGCTTGCCGGCAGCGGCGTCCCACCACCACTTCATGAAATCATCGCCCGTCTCGTAGGCGATGACCGGATTGTGCACATGCACTTTGGGCAACCCGGGAATGTTTCCCATCACCAAATCCTCGATGCTCGGCTGGGTTGCGGCGGTGATTGAAACCGAATCACCGTCGCAGGAGAGGCCGGTCGTCATCCATATGACATGGATTTCTTTTACGGCTGGCGGACGATCCATTTGGATCATCTCAGGGGATTTCATTCTGTGTTCTATGACCATGATGACTCCTCTCCCGGCGGCCGCCTAACGAACTGCTGCTCCCGGCAGCGGCCGCATTGCTTGTTGTTTACTGCTTACATACCGATCTGAAATTTTAAGATTCGAAATTGGGGTGCCCGATCACATTCTGCGCATGCGGAGGTACCGCCGCATTTCCGGGATCATCGTGATGATCATGATCAGGATGATTAATCCCACGACAGCGAGTGCGATGAGCCAAGGGTTAATATTCATATATTATTCGAGATCGGCATGATCACATCCTGCGCATGCGCAAGTAGCGCCGCATTTCTGGGAGCATCGAGATACCAAGGAAAACGGTGATGATGCCGATGACCGCGAGCGCGTCAGCGAAGAGTTTGGACTGATGCTTCATCTTCAATCTAGGTCGCGACCGTGCCGGCGTTGATTGTTGCGGGAGCTTCCGAGAACAGATGGCGCAGGAGCGATTCAATCATCTCTATAGCTTTCGGAATTGCGGCCTGCACTGGCTGGCTCAAACCCATCGCGCCATCTTCCGTTTCGAGCAGGGCCGGTTCGCATCCGACGAGATAGAGACGTCCGGGTTGACCACCCAGAGAGCGGATGAGCTGCAAAACCCGCACAGGATTCATGCTATGAGCATTAACCACCTCGTCAGATGCGCTGTCTAGGTTATTTATTTCTGGCTCAATTAAAAAAAGTGTACCGGGCGGTTCACCCCGGGAAGTGGCGTCAATAAAAATGGTGACGTCGGGTCCATCCATCATCGCGTAGGCGAGGTCGTAGCTGCGAATCCCGAAGTCTTTGATCGTCACTCCAGCGGGTATCGGGCGTTGCAATAAATGCCTAACGACTTCACAACCAAACGCATCGTCGCCGAAGAAAATATTTCCGATGCCGGCGACGAGGATGTTCACCTCAGCTCTGCTTCAACGGCTCCACCTCGTCGGCCGAATAGAAAAAGCGGTGACCTGATTGCCGGAGCAACCCCATGTCGCGGCCAGGATCGTCGTCAATCACGAGCGCGAAATGGACCTGATTTTCGAGATCATGTTCAAGAGCTTCGATCGTTGCGACCTTTCCTTCCAACGCCATATCCATGATGTCCGCCCGCTTCTTGGGCCAGATCCGCACTTTGTCGCCGGCGCGCAACTCGACTCCATTCACCATCGCGCTCATCACCTTAGTCGTTGGATTGAAGAAGTCCTCGTTAGACGGCGGCACGGATGGAGGCGGAACCCCGCGCATCGCGCCGTGCATTTTTAGCAGATGGTCTTCGGGTAGCATCTCGGTGCGCTCCAGGATGCGTCGCGCGTGTTCATCGCCACTGCGCATTTCGCGCTTCTCTTCGTCCGTCATCGTCATGATGCGGAGCGTGAGAATTTCATCGATCTCGCCGCTATCGAAAAGATCGCCCGCGCTCTCCGGCGCGATTTGCGGGTAATCATAGAGAATGATCGGCGACGACAACATGGTGTCGGTCTCCTCCTTTTTTTCGCCAACAAGCACCGGCCAGGTGTTGATGTTCTTAGAAGCTGCCGCAGCCTCCGTATATTCCGCGGGTGGTTCGAGGAGCGAAATAAATTCACCGCCGGTGACGTGCAACACCGTGTGCGTGGAAGCGAACGACCGCATCACGACCGCATCCTGATTTTCCATCTCGGCCGCGGGAACCGGGGTCTTGTTCACGATCCGGATTGTGACTCTCGAAACCTTGTCGTCGATTTCAGTGACGGAAGTTTCCACGATTCCAGAAAGCGATTCCTGACGGCGAATGAAAACGGCCGTGACCTGTTCGCCATCGCGAATTGGTTCCAGTTCACGCGATGAATCGAAGCGGAATTCCGACGAGCTTGAGGTCGCACCCCGAAGCGCCAGCGGTTGGAGTTCCACCACGCGCTCGATACTTTCCTGCCAACTCTGGCAGAGCTTTTCGCCGACCAATGTCTCATTCACCATGCGAAACTTCGGCTCACCCGTCTTCGGAAGTTCGCCGACCGGTTCATCGAGCACGCCCACTTCGCGCAACATTGGATGCAGAAAACGGACGCTGATGTTCAGTGCACATTCGGGCGATTGCGCGCGTACCAGCACTTCAGTCTGCATCGAGCACGGCTCGCGTCCCTTTTGCGCGATGCTGTATTCCTCGGGATAAACGCGGCCGAAAGTAAAGCGCTGCCGGTTCTTCTTCGACGAGGCGCGGTAAGGATAAAGAATGTAGCCCTCGTAAAGAACCGCAGTCACGATCTTCTCGAGCAGCTCAGAAGTCATAGCGAAGCGGTTTCTTTAGCGAGCAGCTTCTCAATCGCCTGCTCCCAACTCGCAACGCCGGCGCTCTGCTTGTAATCGTGCAGGCGGTCAAAAACTCCGCGTTCGAGTGAGATGAAGGCGCTATTTGGATAATGCTCGTTCATCATTTTCTGCCAGGTGCTCACAGGCATTTGATAGGTGCACTCCTTATTCCAGGAAATTTGCTGGACCTGGAGATGACCATCCGCACCGGCATAGAAAGTTGTGCCGCTGAATAGAAAGAGCAGCGGCACTTGGCCACCTTCGAGCGCGTAAAAGTATTTCGTGCCCGCGACATTTAGATCAAAGCTGCACGGAACTGGCAGGACGGCTTCGGTGCTTCCGTTGAACGTCCGCACTGTCGTGCTCGACAACGTCCAGAGTCGCGCGCGCAACGTCGTCCCCCACTGATCCGGCGTTCCGAAGAGATCGATCAACTTCGGCTTTTCGTTTTCATTATACGAACGTCCCGGCGCCTGAATCTGAATTTGCGCCTGCAGGATCACGCTTTGGATCGTCTCGTCGGCCGGCGTGTTCGTGACTTCTAGCTTGAAGTGCAGGAGCGGCGTCAATCCATACGCCGCGTGCTCGACTCCGGTAACTTTGAAATCGAGATCAGGCACCGTTTCGCTCCGCGCCCGGTGCTTTCCAAACTCGTGATTGTTCGCGCAGTTTGCTGAAGAATTTCTCGATCTCCTTCCAAACCGCGTCGCCGCCCGAGAGCCCGCGCCAGTGCATTCGAATCGTGCCGACTAGCTCGAAGCAGGCGTCGATCGGGGCGATAAAATACTCGCGCGCCCCGTTCGATCGATTTGCGAGCAGCGCCTCCACATCCGCTTCCATCGTCTGCAGCGCGTGATTTTGCCTAACGAGTGTTTCCCACGCGGTCAGCGTCAGGAGCGACTCGGTCGGTCCGGCCGGACTCGGATACATCGCCGTCATTTTCTGTTGCGGTGTGCTGTAGAAAAAAAACGCGAGATCGATCGGCAGCGCGAGACTTTCCCATTCGCCGTCGGTCATGTGGAAATCCGGAAGGGCGTGCGCGTCTCGCGGGATAATCTTGAACTTCGCGCCAACCGCGTTCTGGAAAAGCAGCGCGCATGGATCGCACGAACAGGCAACTTGCCGCGACGACATGTCGAGCAGGTGCCGATGAATCGGCGGCAAAACCAGATTACAAAGCTCGCAACGCTCCAGCACCGGCTGCTGCGGCGCCTTCGCGAAACGTCGGAGCGCTGCGAACGAGGACGATGTCATCGGAAATGACGAAACCGGAATGACGAAGCTCGACATTCCTGCTTCGTCAACCCTAGGCCGGCGGGATGTTCGGCATCCCCGGAGCAATCGGCTGCCGGGCGGCGGCGTTAATTCCGGTGGAATCACGCGCGTCCTGATAGTTTTTCCGGCCTGCCTCGCGCCCGGCTTCTTTACTCGTTAGGGCCTGTTCTTCGCCCTTGTTCGTGCCCGGCACGTGGGTGGGCTCTGCTTGATGGGTCCGTTCACTGCGATCTTTTTCTTCGTTGCTCATTTTGCCTCCTTCACTGCTTTTATTAGCTGCCAGTGGGCAGCGGACATTCGGTATATTTTGGAGCGACGGGGACGGTGCCAATCGTGGCCTTTGCGTCCGCCGGTTCCAAAGGCGTCGCACCTTCTACTTCTAAGGACGTCACATCCGGTGCGGCAGCGTAAAGCGCTTCCTCGATCGAAAACTTCAGCGTTAAAAGCGAAGAAGGACAGCCATGACAATTGCCCGCCAAGCGTAGTTTGACTGCGCCTTCGCGGGTCACGCCTAACAAGTCGACACTACCACCATGCTGCGCAAGACGCGGCCCGACTTTCTCCAGCGCGTTCCGCACGCGCGATTCGAGATCGAGCGGATGAAGACCATGAACGAGCAACAAACTGGAAACCAACTCGTCCCGGCCGAGACCATCGATCATCGTTTGTCCCGTGGCCCCGGAGTCATAGATGATTTCCATCAAGCGCTCCAGTCCCGCACCCTGCATTTCCATCAACGCCTCCACGAGTTCGCGCGCCTGCCTGCGCGCGTTGTCATCAGAAAACGAATCGACGGCCCGAATCAGCTCCTCTATTCGGGCCAGCCGTTTTTGGAGTGCGCTATTCCCGGGTTTGTCCATTGCCCTCCGAACTCACGCGCCGCTCGCGACCAAACCGACTTTGTGTCTCGGCTTCACGAACTAAAGCCTAACTAAAATCAGGCGCGTGACCATTATTCGTTTTCCCGCTTACGCCCTCGAAGGATTAAGACCAACCGCGCGTCAGATAATCGGCGAGTGCAAGCACGAACATGATGGCGAGCCAAAAAACTCCGGCGCCCGCGAAGACCCACATCACCGGCTTGCTGTAACGCAGATGCATGAAGAACAAAACGATCAATGCCGCTTTAAGAAGCGCGATACTCATCGACGCGACGGTGTTGAACGGTCCGAGGTTTACGTAAGCGGCGGCGATCGTTAGCGCGAGAAAGGCGAGCAACGCCGCGCCGTTGAAAAAATAAGTGCGAGCCGACGGTGTTTTCATCAATGCCGATCCACCAGGTAGATGAGGGGGAACAGAAAAACCCAGTTGAAAAGCTGTCCCATCGAATTTCAGCCGGGCATGCCATGACGGCAGCGCTCGTATTAACAATCGCGCGCCGAGTGGCGCAGCAAGTGTGAAGATTTCAGAAGTTGCGATGAAAAACATCGCCCAGCGCGGTCCGGGCCGCGTGATAGCCGCACAT
>JALZAX010000045.1 GCA_030948055.1 Verrucomicrobiota bacterium
CGACTAGCTAAGAGCCGCCTTTCGAGGCGGCTCTTCTGGCTTATCAGCGCAATCAACTCACTCCGATAAGTGAGTTGTCGCGGCAACTGAAACGAAGACGACGATGTGGCCTATTGCATGCCTGTGTCGCACTTCCATTGGACCTTAGTCATCTCGCCGGCACGCACCTCCACCTCGAAGGGCCCGTAATATCCCGGGCCGTGTCTCCGCTCGCCTTTCTTGATAACGTTGTAGCGACCAGGCGGGAGCGAGATTTGGAATCGACCTTGATTGTCAGTTGTAAAGGACCCTACCACGCTGGCATCCGCTTTCCGAACAAGAAAAACACCATTCGCAACTGGCCGTGAATCGTCCACACCTTGTCGCGTTGGTCCGGCATTGACAGTCTCCGAAATTACTCCGCCCAGTCCGGTTTCAGGAACTGCGGGCGACGGAGAAGGAGTAGCTGCGAACATAAGGTGACTAAACGAGGCCGAAGCAATCAGAAGCAGCGCCCACACTATCGGATGGGCATGCCTAAGTAGTGAAGAGTTCATTTTCCCTTTGTAGCTAAGGCCGCGTCAATGGTCCTATGAAGGTCATCTTCTGGAGACGAGGAAAAGGGCATGAGTTGACCGTTGATATACACGACGGGCGTCCGGTCTATTCCAAGCGAAGCACCACGCTCCTCGTCGGCCGCAATTCGTCGATTTACTTCCTCTCCATCCATCTCGTTCTTAAAGCGATCGGAATCGAGTTTTAGTTCGGTAGCATAGCTGGCAAATTTTGCCCGCACGTCTGAAGAGTTGATCCAATCGGCACGATTACGATAAAGCATATCGTGCATTTCCCAAAAATGGCCTTGTAACCCGGCAGCCTCCGCTGCCCGCGCCGCCTCCCGCGCATAGTGATGCTGCTCAAGCGGGTGTTGACGAAAGGTGACCGACAGACGCGTTCCATACGCTTGTTCTACTCGTTCCAGAATCGGCCAAAAAATAGAACACGGCTGGCATTCGAAATCGCCAAACTCTTCCAGCGTCACCGGAGCGTCGGTAGAACCACGCGTGTGAGAGATCGTGTCAGGGCTTGCGGGTTTCGCCTTGGTTACTACGGGTGAGGGTGATTGTTGACGCGCCCGAAGAACAAGCGCTCCACCCCCAACCGCACCTAGGAGAACGCAAAAGATAATGACGAAGGGAAGATAGCGTTTCATACGCCGCTGGGGCGGTTCGAATATTTCTGACAACCAAAGTACATTTCTGACAACCAAAGTACATTTCTGACAACCAAAGTACATCAATGTAGTCGTCTTTCCATTCAGTTGACGCGCGCAGGCGTCACCGCCATATTCCGCGCTCGCTTGGAGCCACCGTTCGTCCACGGAGGCAGATGCAGGTTCGCCATGGATAAAATCCGTAACATCGCCATTATTGCGCACGTTGATCACGGCAAGACCACCCTTGTCGATCAATTGCTGCGACAATCCGGCACCTTTCGCTCCAACCAAAAAATTGAAGAGCGAATGATGGACTCGATGGATCTCGAGCGCGAAAAGGGGATCACGATCCGCGCCAAGAACGCTGCGTTTCAGTGGAAAGACACGCGCGTCAACATCGTCGATACGCCTGGCCACGCGGATTTTGGCGGCGAAGTCGAACGCATTATGAAGATGGTGGATGGGGTCTTGCTCGTGGTCGATGCCCACGATGGACCGCAAGCCCAGACGCGTTTCGTTTTGCGCAAGGCGCTGGAGAACAAGGCCAAGCCGATTGTGGTCATCAACAAGATCGACCGTGAAAACGCGCGACCGCACAAGGTGCTCGACATGGTCTTCGATCTCTTCGTCGAGCTAAAGGCAACCGATGAGCAGCTTGATTTCCCGATCATTTACGCCAGTGCAAAAAACGGTTTCGCGATGCGCGAGCTGCACGAGAACAACGAAGACATGACCCCATTGTTCGAGGCGATCGTGAAGCATGTGCCGCCGCCAAAGATTTCTTCGGAGCCGTATTTACAGATGCTGGTTTCGAATCTGGATTACAGCGATTACCTCGGCAGAATCGCGCTCGGCCGCATCGTCAGTGGACGCGTGGCAGTGGGCGATTCGGTTGTTTGCATTCATCGTGACGGGCGGCGGGAACGCGCAGCTGTAACCGCGCTTTACACTTTTGCTGGCATGGGACAGTTAGAAGTAAAACACGCCGCCGCGGGCGAGATCGTCGGCCTCACCGGTTTCGAGGAAGTTTACATTGGCGAAACAATCACCGATCGCGAAGAGCGGACGCCGTTGCAGTTTGTCGACATCGATCCGCCGACAATTCGGATGCGGATTCTGGTGAACGATTCGCCGTTTGCTGGTCGCGAAGGAAAGTTCGTTACCGCGCGACATGTGCGCGAGCGATTGATTCGCGAAACCCGCGGCAACGTTTCCTTGCAGGTGAACGATACGGAAGCAGCTGGCTCTTTTGAAATTAATGCGCGCGGCGAAATGCAGATCGCAATTCTGGTCGAGCAAATGCGGCGCGAAGGCTACGAAGTGATGGTTTCGCGCCCTGAAGTTATTTTTCATCGCGCAGACGACGGCAGCCTGCTTGAGCCGATCGAAAATCTGTATGTGGAAGTACCCAAGGAGAACTTAGGTGATGTGTTGCAATCGATCGCTGGTCGTAAAGGCGAGATTGTGTCGATGGATCACCACGCTACCCGCGTTTCTGTCGAAGCGATTATTCCTACGCGCGGCTTGATCGGATTCGAAAGCGATCTGGTGAATCTGACCCGCGGCGAGGGCATCATGAGTCATCTCTTTCGCGAATACGCGCCGTTCAAAGGCGAAATGGAAGGACGCAATCGCGGGGTTATGGTTTCGATGGAAGCTGGCACCAGCAAGGCTTACGCGCTCAACAATATTCAAGCTCGGGGCAAACTTTTCGTTGGTCCGCAGGAAGAAATTTATGCCGGGATGATCGTGGGTGAAAACTCGCGCCCGGAAGATTTACCGGTCAATCCCTGCAAGGCCAAACAACTGACCAACATGCGTAGCCAGGGTGATGGCAAAGGCATCCAGCTCGAGGCTCCGTTGAAGATGAGTCTGGAGCGCGCCATCGAGTATATCGGGTCGGACGAATATGTGGAGGCGACGCCGAAGTCGCTGCGCTTGCGCAAACGTATCCTCGACCCCACCGCGCGAAAGCGGGCGCAGAACGCCGCAGCGGCGTGATCGTTGACAATTTGAAGCCGGTGTCGTTGACTTGAAGTAGTTAGTTCGCCTCCTCGATTGACTCTTTTCGAGGCGCTCCGTTTCCGAAATTCTCGGGCAGGCGGTTTGTCCGGCCGACTTGCAGTTACCACTCGTTAGGCAATGTCTGGACATAGTAAATGGTCCAAGGTTAAGCGCTTCAAAGGCGCGCTCGACGTGAAACGTGGCGCGCTTTTCAGCAAGCTGGCCAAGGAAATTACCATCGCGGCTAAGACCGGCGGGGGCGATCCGGCTGCCAACGCGCGTTTGCGTAGCGCGATGCTTTCCGCGCGGGCGCAGAGTATGCCTAACGACAACATCGAGCGCGCGATCAAACGGGGTACGGGCGAGGGTGTCGAGGCGACCCATTTCGACGAAATTGTCTATGAAGGCTACGCGCCCGGCGGGGTCGCGGTAATCGTGGATGCGGCGACCGATAACAAGAACCGCACGGCCGCGGAGCTGCGGCGCATATTTTCGAAAAATAATGGGAACCTCGCAAGCAGCGGGAGCGTTTCATACATGTTCCACAAAAAAGGTCGAATCATCGTCCCGCGCACTGCGTCAGATGAAGAACGGGTGCTGGAGATTGCCCTGGAATCCGGGGCGGAGGAGTTGACAACGGAGGAGGAACAGTATGTTATTACCACTGCTCACGATCAGCTCTACGCAGTAGCTGAGGCGCTCAAACACGCGGGTGTTACGACCAGTGAGCAAAAGTTTACATTCATCCCTGATACGACAGTTCCTGTCGTCGATGAGGCGACCGCGCTCCAGGTATTGCGGTTGTGCGAGAGCCTCGAAGACGACGACGACGTTCAAAACGTCTATTCGAATTTAGATATTTCCGACGAACTGCTGGCGAAATTGCCGGCTTGAAAGAAATCGCGCCCCAGACGCGATCCTGTGATTATGAGCGAAGAACAAGAGAATCAGCCACCGCCGAGCCCGGCGCCTGCAAATCCCCAGGGAACGGAGGGAACCTTTGCGCCGCAAAACCGGCGTCGTCCGCGTCGGGGCCCGCGTAATCGGCGGGGCCGTTTTCCGCGGCCTCATTTCGATAACGGATCGCCCGATGACCAACGCGCTGCTGGTTACGAGCGCGATATGTCGCAGGAAGCGAACAGTGGTGAGGGAGTGGTCGCGAACACTAGCGGAGATATGCAGTCGCAAAATGCGGAAGGAGCGTCTGGATTCAATGGCGATCAAGTTCCTTACGAGCCGGAATTCGGCGAAGGGGTAATCGAAATTTCCGGCAAAGGGTTCGGCTTTCTGCGCGATGCGAAACGCAACTTTGTGCAGACGCCCCAGGATATTTTTGTCACCCCTGAAATCGTGCGGCGTTTTGCTTTACGAGATGGCATGTGGATCCAAGGCGAAACCCGGCGCGGAAATCGCGGCCCGCAGTTGATGCGCTTGAACAAGATCAACGACGACGAGCCGACGAAGTATCAGGGGCTGACGCCGTTTGAAGAGCTCACCACGATCAATCCCAACAAGAAGATCAAGCTCGAGACGGTGCCAGATCGCTACACGACGCGCATCATGGACTTAATGACGCCGCTCGGGATGGGCCAGCGCGGTCTGATTGTCGCGCCGCCACGCACCGGTAAAACGACCTTGTTGCATCACATCGCCGACGCGGTCGTGAAAAATCATCCGGAGATGAAGCTCATCATTCTCTTGGTCGATGAGCGTCCCGAAGAAGTGACTGATTTCCGCCGGAACTGCCCGGGCGCGGAGATCATGGCCAGTTCGAATGACAGTGACATCAAAAGTCACACGCGCATTGCGCAGCTCGCGATCGAGCGGGCCAAGCGCATGGTCGAAGCCGGTAAACATGTTTTCATTTTGCTCGACTCCATCACACGCACCGCGCGCGCTTTTAACAACGCGATGGGCGGGGGTGGACGCACCATGAGCGGCGGTATTGACGCGCGTGCCATGGAAACTCCGCGAAAAATTTTCGCGGCTGCGCGCAACACCGAAGAGGCTGGCAGCCTGACGATTGTTGCGACGGCACTCATCGAAACCGGCAGCCGCATGGACGAGCTTATTTTCCAAGAGTTCAAAGGCACCGGTAATATGGAGTTGGTGCTCGATCGGAAGATTAGCGATCAGCGTATTTATCCGGCGGTCGATATTTTTCTCTCCGGCACGCGCCGTGAAGAGTTGCTTCTGCAGCCGTGGGAACTGGAAAAAATTAATCTCATTCGTCGCGGTCTCGCCGGGCATAAACCGGAAGAAGCGATTCAACGTCTGCTTATGTTCGTGAAAAAATTCCCGACGAATACGCAGATGTTGAAAGAGATTCCGGGCTAAACACAGTTGCCTAACGAGTCCAAGCACGGCGTGCAAGACGCCGAGTGGGAAGTCCTTCCGCCGGAACGCAAAGGTTCGGCACAGGGTCTCGAGCCGCTCTTTCGTTGGATTGCTCTCCTGATGGACGAACTGGTTCGTCTACCGGGCACGCGATTCCGCATCGGGATCGATCCTCTCATCGGGCTCATTCCCGGCATCGGCGACACCGCTTCCGCCTTCGTCTCGGCGACCGCGCTGATCAAAGCCGCGCGTCATGGTTTGCCGAAAATCGTTCTGGCCCGGATGGCGATGAATATTCTTCTCAACGAGATCATCGGTATCATTCCAATTGTCGGTGACGCGTTTTCGTTCTGGTTCAAATCGAACACACGCAACCTTCGATTGATTCAGGAGTACGCGGGAGGCCGTCGCGCTGCGCGCACGAGTGATTGGGCTTTCGTCCTGGCAATTCTTCTGGTGCTCGGAATGGTCGTGGCCGCCGGACTATTCGTTAGTCTATTGATCATACAATTCCTTCTCAATTCAGTGCCCGCCGCGAAGCATTAACCGAAAAAGCGCGCGTAGATGGCGTGAATGGTCTCGCGTGCAGCCCGATATTGCTCGCCGAACGCTGCGAGATTTTTCGCCCCGAGAAATCGCGCCAGCGTCTCCTGTTCTTTTTCATCGGTGGGAAGAGACGAGACCGCCTTGTTCTCTCGGCGGCGCAAAATTGATTCGCAGCGTCGCAGAAGATCGTAACTGCTTTGTAACGCCGCCACGTCTGTCGGCGAAAGAATTCCATGTTGGCTCAATTCATTCACTGCGGAAGCAAAGTGCGGCCCCCAAATCCCGGCCCGCATTTGCAATCCCTGCACAAGGAATTCAGCTTCGACCATTCCGCCGCGGCCGGTCTTGAAGTCGAGCAACTCCGACCCGGATCCGCGATCTCGCCGAATTCTTTCCCGCATCGAATCGATCTGGCCTAACAAGTCCTGCCTTTGACCGGTGGCGTGCCAGGCGCTTTGTGCGAGTCCGAGAAACTGCGTGCTCGACGAACCGCAGAGCGGACGCGCGCGCGTCAACGCCTGCACTTCCCAAAGCTGAGCACGGGTCTGGTAGTAATGCAGATAAGCTTCAAGCGAACAGCTAATTGGACCTTTCTCGCCATCCGGACGTAGACGCGCATCCAGCGGTGCGATCGTTCCGAACGCGCTGGACTTTGCCATCTCCACGACCAATTCCTGCGCCGCTCGCACATTCTCGCCGACAAAGAGAACGTCGAGATCCGCGGCATAACTCAATTCGCGTCCGCCAAATTTGCCCATGGCGATCACGGTCAGATCACCATCCGGCGCGATGAGACTGTGCGTGAAAAGTAAACACGCTTCCGCGATCGCGGAATGTTCGCGGTGTAATGTCGTGAGATCGGCTGCGCCGAGGGCGTCGCGTACTAGAATGCGCAGCCACTGCGTCTGCCGATAAGCGCGCACGTCATCAAGATTTCCCAACGTGGCGGCTGTGCCGCGCAATGCGGAAAGATGACGCTCGACGCTCACACTGCGATCAAGCACGCCAGGTCGCGTTACCTCTTCCAAAAGTTGGGGCCGCCGAATCAGAATGTCGCTGGCGTAGCGACTGGCATCGAGCGTTTTTACCAGCAGTTCGAGCAAGCGCGGATTCGCGACCAGCAATTCGAAGAGCAGGCTGCGTAAGCCGTAGACTTCGACGAAGCGCAGAACCTGCGTGAGCGTCGCGTCGGGGTAGACGCACTGTGCGAGAGAATCGAGCAAGGCCGGTTTGAGTTTGCGAAAGATTTGTCGCGTCCGCGGCGCAACGTGAAAACTGCCGCGACCTTGCGCCAGTTCCTGCAACGCCTTGGTCGCAGCCGTCTGATCCGAAAAAAATTCGAGCTGGCTGACCGGCTCGTCTTTGTCTTGAGGTCGTGCGCCGATGACACGCGTGAAAATGGCGCGCACACGCTCTGTGTGTTTGCGCAGTTCGGCATCGAAGTCGGTCTTCGATTTGAAACCAAGGCTGCCCGACAACCGCATCACAGCCTCCGGTTCGTCGGGGATGGTATGGGTTTGCTGTTCGGCTTCGATCTGCAAACGATGCTCGACCCGCCGCAGAAATCGGTAGGCTTGTTCGAGATCGAGCGTCTCTTCGCGCGGGAGCAATTCAAGTTCCGCCAAAGCTGGCAACGCTTTCAGCGTGCTCGTCTCTTGCAGGAACGCGTGTCGCGAACCGTGCAGAAGTTGCAGGGCTTGCACGACGAATTCGATTTCACGAATTCCCCCGGTGCCGAGCTTTACATCCCGGTCGAGATTTTCGTGGCCGACGATATCGCGTTCGATGCGTCGCTTGATGGCCGCGATTTCATCCAACAACTCGGAGGTCGCGCTTTTCGGATAAATAAACGGCTGATGCTCGCGCAAAAAATCGTACGCAAGTTCTTCGCTGCCCGCGATGCCGCGCGCCTTAATCAAGGCCAATCGCTCCCACGTCTCGCCAAAACCGGCATAATAATTTTCCAGACTGGCGAGTGAACGCGCCATCGGACCGGCCGAACCTTCTGGTCGTAGGCGCATATCCATGCGGAAGAGCGCACCATTTGGATCAGTCGCCGCAAATGTCTCTGAAACTTTTGCGGCCAGCCGGTTGTACCATTGATGATTCGTTAGGCTGGAAGTGATCTGCGCATCTTCGCTATACAGAAAAATGACATCGATGTCCGAGCTGTGATTCAGTTCGCGCCCGCCGAGTTTTCCCAAACCGAGAATGGCGTACTGGGCCGCCGGGCTGCCAAGACGATTACGCAATTCCGCATCCCAATGTTCTGAGACTTTCTCTACGCAAATCTCGGCTAACTGCGAAAGCTCCGCGGTCGTTTCTTCGAGAGCGGCGACTTCGGCTACTTCACGCAGAGCGATGCGTAACATCTCGCGACCTTTCCACAAGCGGAGTGCGCGAAAATTTTGAGATGCCATCGAGCTGTCGTTAGGCACTTGCAGGTCAGCGATCATCCGTCCGCGCGCGCGACTGTCCGCGCAAACATCGGGATGACGCAACCAAAGAAGAATCTGCGGATCGCGCACCAGACGGGCCGAGCAAATGCTCGAAACGGAAATCAAGTGCAGCAACGCTTCAGCGCCCAGGGGAAATTCTTCAACGACTTTACGTAACTCCGGTGCGTCTGCCGGCCAGCGCTCGTCCAGTTCGCGCAAGGTTCGCTCGACCTGTCCCGGATGAAGCGTTTTCGCGGAACGCAGCGAAATCCAGTCGGAGGCATAGCTCATCGTGGGATAGCTAGCCTGTTTCGGAAGCGCAGGCCAGGGCGCGAGGCGCTATTGCTGTTCGTCGAGTTTTTCGCGCGCGAGCGACAATGTTCGCCGTTCCGCACGCGTCAGACTTTGCATTCCTTCGCGCGAAATTTTTTCAAGCAGGGGATCTACTTCCAAAGCGATGAACTCTTCCGCGCCCATGTGGGCGACGCGTTCGGCCGCGCTCTTGCGTTGATGAAGCGCGCGCTGCAAAAACGACGGACGGCCAAAACCGAGCAAGTGCGCGTACAACCACCCCGCTATGCAGCCGCCGAGATAAGCGCTATGCGTAACCGTTCCGTGACGATCGATAATCACGAGAATAAGGCCGACTGCGAACATTCCGTAAGCGAGATATTTCGCTTTCAATCGCAGCGGCACAAAGAAGGTAACACTCACAATTTCCAACTCCGGCAGGACGGTGGCGTAAGCCATCGTTACGGCCGCCACGCCGCCGGAGGCAGCCAGCAAAACAGTATTCGATGGCATCAAGAAAAGATGGCCAAGTTCACCCGCGATTCCGCCGTAAAGATAGAGAAAAACGAAATGGCGTTGACCGATGATCGACTCAACATCGCGACCGAGGAAATAGAGCACGATCATGTTGCCCAAAAGATGCCAGGGGCCGTCGTGCATGAAAGCCGCGGTGAAAAATTGCCAGGCATAAGCGTTCTGTACGCCCGCGCCGCTCAGTCCGAGAAATTCATTCACGAAGCCGGGCTGATACGCTTCCAAAAAAAGTTGGGCGACAAAAGCGGCCCCGTTTGCGCCCAGCAAGGCGAGCAGGGCAATGCGGTGATTCTGCGTCCACGTCCGCGTGAAGGACGTCGGTTTTCGACCAGAAAGCCGCATGGAAATGAGATTATCGCACCGCGAAATTCTTGTCATTCGGAATTGCGGCTGGGCGCGAGGACGCGCAGGCCGCGCTTCCGAATTTTGAATTCCACCGGGCAATTGCCGATCAATTCCCCATCCACCTCCACCGGAACGTGGCCTTTGCTGGTGACGCGGAGCGAGCTGGTCTGGAAGTATTCGACTTCGGGCGAGGTAATTTGCGAACTGAAGATCACGTCCTGCATGTAGCGCACGATCTCGATGTAATTGAAGCGTTTGAACAAGAGGACATCGAAGAGGCCGTCGTCGCACACGGCTTGTTTGAAAAACGGAAATGGTCCGCCATAGAGGCGCCCGTTGCCGACGAGCACGAACGAACCTTCTTTGGTCGTGGCGTCTTCGGATTCGATCTGGATACTTGGCGGCCGGCGCGCAGCAATTTGTGCCGCGGAGACAAGGTAACTGAGCGGTCCGAAATTTCGTTTCAAGGCGCGGCTCGTTTCCTTTACGACCTGCGCGTCAAAGCCAACCCCGGCAAGTTGTACGAAATGTTTAGCATTCGCGCTCGGTAAATCGACACGCCGGACGTGTCCGTCCTGGATGATCTTCCAGCACTTTTTCAAATCCCCCGTGGGCAGGCCGAGCTCACTCGCGAAAACATTCATTGTGCCTAATGGAATGAGCCCGAGCGCAGCATCTGTCCCGGCAATGCCATTCACAACTTCGTTGACCGTGCCGTCGCCGCCGGCTGCGACGATCCTGCTGAATCCTTCTTTTGCCGCGATCCGTGCCAATGCTTCCGCTTCACCGCTGCGCGAAGTCGCGCACAATACTGCGCCTTTGGTGAGCGCTTCGATTTGGGCGCGCAACCGATGGGCGCGTTCGCCGCGCGCGGCGGGATTTAAGATGACAGCGGTCTTTTTCACCTGGCCATGAAGGAATAGGCCCTGCAGGCTTTTCTTCAAACTGGCGCTGCGTAGTTTTGCCCGAGTGAAAAAGCTGAGCCGTGTGCTGTTGTTGGTGGCCGGCGGTCTGTTTGCAATTTTGGCGGCGGCGCTTCTGGCCGTGAATCTCTATGTGCAATCGCAGCGCACGCACGCCCGCATTCAGGAGGAACTCAGCCAGCGTCTTGGGACAACCCTGCGCATTCAACGCATCAGCCTCACCCCCTGGTTTGGATTGAAGCTGACTGGAATCACCATGCCGCAAACAGAGCCGGGAATTGCCGGGGATTTTCTCCGTGCCGAGACCTTCCGTCTGCGAGTTGGTTTGCTCTCACTTTTTTCCGGTCGACTGGTGATCACGGAGGTATCGCTCGTTAGTCCAACGGTCACCTGGGCGCAAAATACGGATGGCAAGTGGCGTCTGCCTACTTCACTGCCGCAACGGGAGGAAGCAAACGCGGTGGAAATCGAGCCGCCGTCGACGAGCCCACTTGAGTCACCAATTGCGACCGGGAGTCCGATTCCGGCGATGTCCGCGCCAGCAACCGTAAATACGACGCGGTCCGTCTCCTTCACTCCGGAAGTGAGGCGGGTAAATCTTTACAAAGGTGATTTTCATTTTCTCGACGAAAAGCGCGCACCGGTGGCAAGCTTCGACGGCGTTAGGTTTCGCTCGGATTTTCGGAGTGCGACCGAACTGAGCGGCCGAACGAGCATCAAAAAGATTTCACTTCGAAATCGATTTTTCCTGAACGATCTCGAATCGCCGGTCGAATACGATCCGGATCGGCTGCACTTTTCCGAGATTCGGGCGCACACCGGGGAAGGCGAAGTCACCGGCGAGTTCGATCTTCACCAAGCCGAGGAGGATTCGCCTTTTGTGGCGAAGGTAAACTTTCGCGGCGTGCAGGTGGATCGCGTTCTGACCGAGGCCGGCGGCCCGGCGGGAATGTTGAAGGGGCACATCGAAGGTAAGCTCGACGCGCGCGGCAAAACGGCTGATGCGAACGCGCTCAC
>JALZAX010000339.1 GCA_030948055.1 Verrucomicrobiota bacterium
AGGCACACGCGCACGTAATGCAATCGCGCAAATACTCACGCCTAGCGCCAGCATCGTCGCGCCAACCGCAACATGCGCAGTCGCTATGTCGGCGGCCTTGTTGCTCCAGATTGTCCACGCTCCCAGCGTGATCTGACATAGGAGGCAAACGAACCACCAAACGGAGAGCTTGCTTCTCATCGTCGACCACGAAGCGACAACGCCGATGAAAATTAACAAGGCGAGAAATCGATGCGCCATCTGCAACCAAATTTGCCCGGTGCTTACGTCGGACAAGGCGAGTTTATCGCGTTGCAAATTTATCGCCGCGAGACTTTCCGGGCTCGTGTTCGGAATCACTTGGCCGTAGGCCGCCGGGAAATCGAGAATGGCAAGATCGCGGTGTTGATGGCGCATCGTCGCGCCCAGCGCCAGCTGCGCGTAGATGACGACCGTCGTGGCAATCGGTATCCACATTTTGGCGCGACTTTGAGCACCTAATTGATTCCACGAACGCGAAGTGGCGACAGCGATGAAAACAAGCAGCCCAAAGAAAGCTTGGGCGAGGCAGGCATGAAAAATCCCGATCTCATCTTTCAACATGGTGACGCGCAATCCGCCGAGCACGCCTTGTAGAACTACTGCGCCTAACGAGACCAAGCCAAGCATCCGCATCCATTTTCGCGAATCAGTCCGCCAAATCCAGACGGCCAGGATGATGGTAAGAGATCCCACCACGGAGGCGATGAGACGGTGGGTGTGCTCAAAGAAAATTCCGCCGATCCATTGCGAAACCGGAAAGAGAAACATGTTGTAGCCGAAAGTCGTCGGCCAATCGGGCACGGCCAAACCAACGCCTTTGCTCGTGACCATTCCGCCACTGCAAATGAGAAAGAGCGTCGCGACGGCGGTGAGCCAGATGAAGCGATTCAGCGCTCGCATTTTTTGCGAAGCGATCGCGCTCTATTTCGGAGACGCGCTCGGCTCGGGATTGGGCGTGCCTGCCGGATTTCCCACGCGAGCCGCGCCGGGCTCAGGAACAGAACCGCGATTCTGATCAGACCCAGGTTCGCCAGGCGGACGCTCGCCCGCCGCAGGCGCGTTCACCGAGCCGGATAGTTCGGCGCGCTCTTTCAGCCACGCCTGATAATCGGCAGGCGTATCGACCACGAGCGTTCCTTTCATTCCGTAATGACCGAGGCCGCACAGTTGCCCGCACACAATCTCATAGGTGCCGGTTTTGATCGGACGGAAAGTCATCGGAATAATCGTTCCCGGAATTGCGTCCTGCGCCGCGCGCATATTAGGCAGCGCAAAGTTATGGATCACATCCTTCGATGACGTCTCGACGATGATGTCGCGATCGACCGGGACGTGCAGTTCGCTCACGAAAACGAGATCATCTTTTCCCTCGGGATTTTCCGGGTCGAGGCCGAGCGGATTCGAGGTGGTAACCAAACTCACATCGCGTTTGCCGAATTGTCCATCCGGACCAGGCATATGGAAGTTCCAATTGAATTGCTGCCCGACGGCGTGAATAACGATGGCGTCTTTTGAGTCAGGAAAGTTGTCGACGAACTTGCCCCAGATCGGAATGGCAAAGCCGATGAGCAAAACGGCATCGATGAGCACGACCGCGAATTCCAAATGCGTGGAAATGCCGGAGGTGACGCCTTCATGATCGGCCACAGGATGGCGGCTCTTGTGGAAGCGAATCAAAACGTAAATCAAAAAGACCGACCACCCGACAAAGAGAATGGCCATGAACCAATGGCTGAACTCGAGGATGTGATCGACCTGAAAGCCGTGCTCGGAAGCGTTGGGCTGCTGACCGAGCAACTCGTTAATCAGAGCGAGCGGCAGATTACTCATACTTTGCGAAATCCTCCTCGGCCAATTCCTGATGCGGCTCGAGCGGCATGCGGCCGTGTCTCCACAAATGGAAACCAAGCGCACCGAAACCGCCCAGCACCGACATGAGAGCGGCCATCAAGAACCAAATCGCGATCGCCATGCTCTGCATGGTTTTCGGCGGATGTTGCCCATAACAAACCGTGCAAGCCGTGGCTTGCCCAGCCTGCGAGCAGAGCAGCAAAACGCATAGGCTAACGAGTCTAGTCTTCATGTGATAAGACGAAGGCGTTTCATCTTCTTCCAAAACCACAGACCGTAAACCATGAGCACAACGGCGGCTGCGAAAGAAACAATGGCGCCACTGATGTAAACGGGCGCGCCGGCGATCATATCCACCCAAATGCAATACGAACCACAGCCGAGCGCGAGCAGCGTGGAAAAGAAAATGAAAAGAATATGAAAACCTTTGAGCGACATGCCTAACGAGAGATCGGATCGTACCAATGAAGATAGGTCAGCCAGAAAAGCGCGAAGACGAACATGGCGGTGAAAATCAGGATGCGGTAAATCAGTTTCCGCTCCGCACTGAGATGCATGAAAATGCCCGCGACCATTCCAGCTTTCACGGCCGCGACCAACATGCCGACCGCGATGTTGGTCTTGCGACTACCGAAATCCACGTAGGAGAGGAAGACCGTCAGCGCGGTGAACGCCAGCAACACGCCGCCCACGAGCAGATATTTTTTTACGTGCTTCGAAACATCGTGGTGATCGTCATGGGGCGTGTGTTCACCAGGCGCGACCATCTCTCCGGCGGGGGCGGTGTGTGTTTCGTTCATGTCAAAGAAGATAGAAAAGCGGAAAAACGAAAATCCAAACCAGGTCGACAAAGTGCCAGAACAAACCAGCTACCTCAACCCGGTTGGCCAGGTGTTCGGGATTGCGCTTGTAGAGGTTCGCGCCAATGGGCAGCCAGAAATAGGTGAAGATGATCACACCGCCGAGGACGTGCGCACCGTGCAGTCCGGTGATGGTGAAATAAGTCGCGAAAAACGTGCTGTGCGTCGGCAGAAAAAAAGTCGCGCGTTCCACGTCTTCTTTTTCGATGTGCGCGACTTTTTCCGAACGCGGCACCGGCCAGAAGTGCGGACGATCGCTCGCCGGATCATCCGGCGCGGCACTGACTCGATCGAGCTGCACCTCGTACTCTTTGATATTCGGATCGGTTATCGCCTCCTTGTTTTCGAGGTGGCCGGTGATCTCATAGCGCGGCTCCAGACCTTTTTCGGCCGCGTGACGATTGCCGAGATATTGTTCGTATTTTTCGAGCCGATCCTCGCGGATGAAGATGCCGAAATGTTTGAATTTATCCGGCCACTCGAAATAGAGCTTCACGAAAAGGAAGA
>JALZAX010000046.1 GCA_030948055.1 Verrucomicrobiota bacterium
GCAAGTTTGACAAGCGCGGCAGTGTCACGCTGGTAGGCGGCGAAAGTTTCCATCCGTACAAAAGGTGGATGCTTTCGAAGGCATTCCTGCGCGAGAAAATACCGCAGCAAAAGAAGCTGCCGCATCTGGACGCGCACTGGTACGACGCGCATAAAATCGAATCGCGCCTCGGGACCTTAGTGACGCAGTTCAACATCGATCGCCGCCTGGCCGTGCTCGGAAACGGCGAGACGATCGAGTTTAACAAAGCGTGTCTGGCGATGGGTAGCCGTCCGGTGCGGCCGGCCGTGGCCGGTGTCGGTTTGGGCAACGTGATTTATTTGCGCACCACGCGCGATGCGCTTGCACTGCGCGAAATGGCGAGCTTGGAGAAAGCGATCGTGGTGGTGGGCGGCGGTTTACTTGCCTGCGAAGTGGCCAGCAGTTTGCGCCAACTAAAATTCAAAGTCAGCATCATGCATCGCAACGCATATTTGCTGAATCGTTACGTCGATCCGGAAACAGGTTCATGGTTGAACGGATATTTCGAGAAGCATGGTATTCAGCTCTTGTTAGGCGAAAGCCTGAACGGTTTCGAAGGCAAAACCGTTTTGCGGAATATTCAGACGAAGAGTGGGAATCGCGTGGCGGCCGGAGTGGCCGTGGTGGCGTGCGGAGCGGAACCGAATCTCGATCTGGTGCGGAATACGCCTCTCTCCGGTCCGCATGGTTCGCCGGTCACGGAGTATCTGGAGACGGAAGAAAAAGGGATCTACGCCGTGGGCGACCTGGCGTTTTATCCCGATCGCCTGATGGGCGGCGTGCGCCGCCAAACGCATTGGGAAAACGCGCGCGAACAAGGTCTGGTGGCGGGCGCGAACATGACGGGCAAGAAACGAATTCGCTACGAACAGATCCCGTATTTTTGGACAGAGGTGTTCGATCTGAAATTTGATTTCGTGGGCGACTTCAGTCTGCAGCCCACGCGCATCAACCTGAAAGGAACGCACGCGAAAAAGAAATTCGCGGCGCGCTATTATCAAGGCGATCGGTTGCGCGCACTTCTACTCTGCGGCGCCTCGCCGAAGGAAGTGGACTCAGCGCGGACGGAATTGCGCAACGCGCTCGGGAAGTAATTCTTAGTATTCGCCCGCGGGCAACTCCAAGGCGGAGTTACTGACGCGAATCAATTTCCAATTCCACGGCTTCCAGCTTTTCTGCTGCCAGTGCAGCTCGAAAGGCGTGTCGAGATGGTTGACCCGCGATTTGATCATCTCGGCAATTTCATTTTGATCGGCATCGATAGTAATTCGAGCGCTCCAATCGCCTTCCCCATTCGATGCGAACACGGTTGGTGAGCCGGCGGTTATGTGAAGATTGCGAGCGAAGCGAAAAACTTCGCGCAGGCGCGACAAGACGAGCGGCCGATCCTCATTCCATTGGTCGCGATAGGATTGGTCGAGGAATCCACCGATCGCGTCCCAGTTTTTCGACTGCACGGCTCCGAGCAGGTGTTCGCTGTGCAATTCCACCTGGCGCGCAGGTTGCCAAAGTTGCCAAAACCAGAGCGCGATGATCGCGGCGAGAAGTAAGCCCGCGTAAAAACCGTTGCGGAAACTCACAGTCATTTTTCACCGGCACGCCGCGTGCTCAAACAATCGATTGTCGCGCATGTTCATCATGCGCGCAGATCAAGATGAAAGCTAATTGCGAAAACGAGATGCTCGACCAGGAAGACTTGAAGTGGATCGCCATCACTTCGACCGAGCTCAATTCCATGTTGCAGCAAATTTCCCGTTACTCGGATTTAGCGCGCCAACATAAAGGCCAATACAATTACATCGAGATGCTGGCCGAGCGGGTCGAGGTCGCATCGAAAAAAGCGCAGACCTTATTCGACCGCGTGACCTCTTCCATTTTGGATCGGTGCAATCAGCCAGGCGCTGCGCCGAGTCTCACTTTTTCCGTGGTGCGTCCTCTGTCGATTCCGGAGCCGACCGCGGCCGCCATTCCCGCGACGAGTGCAGAAAAGAAAGCGCCCGCTGGTTTCTTTTTCGATTCGAGCACGACGCCAGTGGAAATTTGCATCCTAAATCCGCGCGGCAAGCGTGAGCTGATCTTGCTGATCGATGATGACAAGGAAATTTCCGAACTCGCCGGGACGATGCTGACTGACGAAGGCTATCGCGTCATTTTGGCTAAGGATGGATTTGAAGCGCTGCGCGTTTATCAGCAGATCGGAAAAGAGATCGGCTTGGTGATTCTGGACTTTTTCCTCCCGATCATGGATGGCGACGCCGTCTTCGACGAACTGCGCGCGCTCAATCCGGAAATTAGCGTGGTTTTGAGCAGCGGCTTTGCCGAGCAAGGCAAGTTAGCCGCGATGCTTGGCCTCGGCTTGCGCGGTTTTATTCCGAAGCCATACACGAGCGCGAAACTGCTCGCGCAGGTGCGCTCCATCCTGGACTCCGGCCGCGACAATCAAGCGTGAGTACGCGGCGCGCGATCGAGGGTCCGCGCGTGGCATTGATTTAGCTCACAAGAGCGGCACTGCCATGGCTCGCATCGATTCCTTCTTCAAGCTGATGGCCGAGCAAAAAGCCTCGGACCTTCACCTCGCTACCAACAACCCGCCGATGCTCCGCATCAATGGCGACCTCGTGCGCGTCGATTTTCCCGCGATGCGCAACGACGACCTGAAAGCGATGGTCTACGAGATCGCGCCGGAAGGTAAAATAAAAGTCTTCGAAGAAACTTCAGATGTCGATTTCGGCTATGAAGTTCCCGGAGTCGCCCGTTATCGCGCAAATTTTTTCCAGCAGAAGTACGGCATCTCGGCAGTCTTCCGTCTGATTCCTTCAAATGTTCTTACGGTCGAGGACCTCGGTCTTCCGCCGGTTTTGAAAAAATTTCCGCTGCTAAAGAAAGGCCTCGTGCTCGTAACGGGTCCAACCGGTTCAGGTAAATCGACCACGCTCGCGGCCATGATGGACTACGCGAACCTGCATCGCCACGATCACATCATCACCGTGGAAGATCCGATCGAGTTTGTGCATCGCAGTCAAAACTGTCTGGTGCAACATCGCGAAGTCGGGGTGCACACGCGTTCATTCGCGGCGGCATTGCGCGGCGCCTTGCGTGAAGATCCGGATGTCCTTCTCGTCGGCGAGTTGCGCGACCACGAGACCATCGAACTCGCGCTCACGGCGGCGGCGACGGGCCACCTGGTCTTTGGCACCTTGCACACTTCAAGCGCGTCGAAAGCGGTCGATCGTATCATCGACGTTTTCCCCACGAATCAACAAAACCAGATTCGCGCCACGCTGGCGGAATCGCTCAAAGGCGTCATCGCGCAAAACCTCTTCAAACGCATCGACAAACCGGGCCGCGTCGCGGCGCTGGAAATTCTCGTGGTCGACATGGCGATCGCGAACCTCGTGCGCGAAGCCAAAACGCACCAAATCCCGGGCATGATCCAAGTCGGCAAGAAAAAAGGTAACCAGCCGCTCGACGACGCGATCATGGCGCATCTGCAAAACGCCCGCATCTCGCCGGAGGAAGCGTACGACAAGTGCATGGATAAAAAGAAATTCCGTCCCTTCCTGAAAGAGCCGCCGGCCGACCTGACCGACGAATGATCGCCTAACGAAAGCTGCGCATGAGACTGCCCGACCTCGATCGAATTCTTTCCGCGATGCTGAAGACGTATGACGGCATCTCCGATCTCAACTTTTCTGTCGGACATCCGTTACAGGTGGAGGATTTCGGCGAACTGAAGCCGATTTACGTCGATCCTCCGATCGACGCACTCACGCCGTATCAAACCGAGCAGATCGCGCTCATGCTCATCCAGGGGAATCGCCGGCTGCTCTACGATTATCTCACCGGTGGCTCCTGCGATTGCAGTTACTGGCTAAAAGATGAAGCGCGTTTCCGCGTTAATATTTTCCGACAGCAGGGACACTTCTCCATCGTCCTACGCAAATTGGAAAGCGACATTCCGTCGATAGAATCCCTCGCGCTTCCGCCGATTTTCGAGGAGATCGCCAAAGAAAAAACCGGGCTGGTGCTGGTCACTGGCTCGACCGGCAGCGGCAAAACGACGACGCTGGCGGCGATCCTAAACCAGATCAACGAAACGCAGCCAGTGCATGTCGTGACCTTGGAAGATCCGATCGAGTTCGTTCATCCAACGCGCAAGGCCACGTTTAACCAGCGCGAGTTGGGACATGATTTCAACAACTACCCGAACGGTCTGCGTGCGGCGTTACGCCAGGCGCCCAAGGTTATTCTGGTCGGTGAAATGCGCGACCGCGCCACGGTCGAAGTCGCGCTCATGGCGGCGGAAACCGGCCATCTTGTACTCAGCACGCTGCACACGGTCGACGCGGGCCAATCGATCAACCGTATTCTTGGCTTGTTCTCGTTAGGCGAAGAGCAACAACTGCGCATCCGTCTGTCCGATACCTTGCGTTATATCGTCAGCCAACGGCTCGCTCCCAAAGTCGGCGGCGGCCGGCAGTTGCTCACCGAAATCGTCGGCAACAATCTGCGCACAAAAGAAACCATCGCCCTGGGCGAAGGCGAGCATCGCAGTTTCTACGAAATCATCGAAGCGAGTTCGCCTTTCGGCTGGATGACCTTCGACCAATCCATCCTCAACGCTTTCGAAAACGGGATGATCACCGAGGAAACTGCGCGCCTTTTCGCGTCGCGGAAAGGCCGTGTCACACGCGGGGTCGACTTAATTGAAAAAGCTCGCGGAGTGGATCGCGAGAATGAATCCGGCCTGCGCCTCGATCTGCCGGCCAACGCCTTTCACTAAAAGCAATGTCATCCTCAACGGAAAATTCCTTCTTCGATTTGGGCGATACCACCGCCTTGGTTTGCGTCGATCAGCAGCAATATCAGAAGCTGGTTGTTCCGCAGTTGATCGACATGAATTACAAAGTGCACCTCGGTCTCTTTGAAGAAGACGTGCTCGTGAAATTGCAGACCTATAGCTACAACGTGGTCGTCATTTACGAGAGCTTCAAAGGCTCAACTGCACAGACGAATCCGATTTTACGCGAAATGGTGAAACGTCCTGGCAATGAGCGTCGCGAATATTTCGTGGTGCTCTTGAGCCATCGCTTCGCCACGAACGACGCGATGAGCGCATTTGTGCAGAGCGTCGATCAAATCGTAAACATCAGCGATCTGGCCAACTTAAAGCCAGTCCTGCGGCGCGGCGTCGCGCAGTTTCGCGAACTTTATAACGCCTTCCACGAAACGCGTAAAGCGGTCGAAGCCGCCTAGCCTTTTGTTTCAGGCGGATATTCCGGCGGAGCGTAAACGTTAAACGTTACGGCGTCAGCAGCGGCTTCGTTTTTGAAACGGTGCTTCACGCCCGCCGGGATAACGATAACGTCACCTTTCGTTAGGCAAACTTTCTTCCCACCCACTTCTCCAGTCAGCTCGCCTTCGAGGAGCAACAAAACCTGATCGCTTTCCTTGTGGCCTTCCGCCTTAGAACCGCTCGCCTGTCCCGCGCTCAGCGTCATCATCGCCGTCTGCGCGCGTTCCGTTGTTTGCAGGACCGCAAACCATTCTTTCGCGTCGCTAATGTTCGCCAGCTTCATGGACATTCATTTTTCTCCGTCAAAAAAACGTGAGCGGCCCGCTTCGCGGTTGCATCATCACGACGGTGTCGGAAATTAGGAATCAAGAATAACAGGATGGCTACGCACGACGAAGACGAACCTCAAATGCTTCCAGCGGATTTTCGTCTACGACCTTCGCGTAATCAGAAGCAGCGCTCGAAACTGAGCCAGGCGTCTGAACCCGTGAGCGAGCCGGCCGCGCCCGCGCCTGCGGCGGTCCCGAAAACGCCGGAGCCACAGCCTTCGAGGAAGGCGCGTTTGAAGCGCTCCGGGCAAATGCACGAGGACTTGATGGCGCCAATGCCAGAGCCGCCCGCAAAAAAAGAAACCGAATATTAATTGTGCGCGCGGGCGGATTGATCGAGCCGATCGAGGGCGAAACAATAGGCGCCGATAGCAATTGCTTCGCTCGTTCCAAGCCGCGAACGCCCGAGGCCGACGCGCGGATGCCAGTTGTAACTGGCTTTGGCAGAACCAGCGGCCGGCGCGGTTAATTCGGGGCTCTGATCGCGAAGAAAGCGCAGCAGCTCTTCGTCATTCTCCAAATCGAAGACTTCCTGAAAGAGCCGTCGCTGTTTACGTCCGTTCGGTCTAACGAATTCACGATTAAGTTCGGAAAAAAGTGCGGCGGAGAAAAAGGGCCAGGCTCCTGAGAGGCCGCCGCCGATCACCGCCAGGCCATCTACGACGGCGAGCAATTGCGCCAGGACATCGCCGACCACTTCGCCCATTTGATAAAAAGCCTCGCGCGCGGCCACCGCATCGCCCACGTGCTCTCCGCGCGCTATATCAAAAATCGTTTTCGTGGTCGGTGCTTCAGATAAATCAAGACCGGCCTCCTCGGCATAAACGCGCCGCACCGCCTCTATATTCGCGCCATCTTCGGCGCACGCTTCCGTGCTCAATTTTTGGCGAAGAAGCCAGACTTCCGCGCCTAACGAGTTGTCGCCTAAGAAAAGTTCGCCCGCGCGCACTATGCCGCCGCCCAACCCGCTCCCCAGTGTCAGGCCGATTAGATTTCGATACTGCTTCGAGCTGCCCGCCTTTTCCAGAAGGCGATTTACGTACGGCAGAAAGCCTGCGATCGCCTCTCCGTGGGCAAACAGATCGCCATCGTTGTTAATGAAAACAGGCAAACCGAATTCCTTCTCGAGCAAGGCGGCCAGCGGAACGCCCCCTCGAAATGCCGGCAGGTGTTTTAGATCGCCGATAACTCCGTTCGGATAATCCGCCGGACCGGGAAACCCAAAACTGATCGCGACCGGTGGCTGCGGCGCCGCCCCGCGCACCGCCTTCAACCCAGTAGTGATACTCTGCAAACATTCCGACAAGGAACCCGCGCAGGATTGCTCGGTGATGACGGGACCAACGCGGCAGTTCGCGCACGTGGCCGAAAAGCGGAAATAGGTGCCGCCCGCATCGAGGGTCAGCACGACGCGCTCGTCACGCCAGTAGTCGTTAGGCATCCGGGGGGGTGCGCGCGTGCGCAGGGTTTACGGCGCGCGTTTTGCGTTCACTCGAACATGATCTTTCAACGCAAAAATGGTGTCTACCAAATAGTGTGATCCGGTCGTTAGGCCGAGACTCAGTCGGGCCGATTACGAGAGGTATTGGCACCCCTCTCACTCATCTACCACGACGCTCCGACGCCGACCACGAGCCTCTTCTCGCCACGCTACCGACTCTGAAATATTAGGCGGCGGTTTCTTGCCGGCCGCATCTCTCGCGGCATCTTGCCGTTGATGATCACACGTCGCGCGTTTCGAATTTTCCTCTTCGCTCTCGTCGCTAACGCCGCGGTAGCGCAAAGCGAACGGGATTTTTCTGGAATGTTACGCTGGCGAAACATCGGGCCGTTCCGCGGCGGACGAACGCGCGCAATCAGCGGCGTCCCATCGCAGCCGAATGTTTTTTACACTGCGCAGGTGAACGGCGGTGTTTTCAAGACAACCGATTCTGGCCGCACCTGGGATCCGATTTTCGATGATCAACCAACCGGTTCCGTCGGCGCGCTCGCGGTTTCTATTTCCAACCCGGATATCATCTACGTCGGCAGCGGCGAAGGTTTGCATCGGCCGGACCTTTCGGTCGGTGACGGCGTTTACAAATCGATCGATGCGGGCAAAACATGGACGCATCTTGGTTTGCGCGACGGACAGCAGATCGCGCAGCTCGCGCTCGATCCGCACAATCCAGATCGCCTCTTCGTCGCGGTGGCAGGACATCCTTACGGACCGAACGAGGAGCGCGGAATTTTTCGATCGTTAGACGGCGGACAATCGTTCGAAAAAGTTCTCTACAAAGACGAGAACACTGGTGGCGCCGATGTACAGATCGACCCATCGAATCCGGAAATCGTTTACGCTTCGCTGTGGGAAGGTCGGGAAGGTCCATGGGAAAACAGTGCGTGGAGCGGCGGCAATGGCGGCATTTTCAAATCGAGCGATGGCGGAAAGAATTGGACACGCCTAACGAGTGGTTTGCCGAACGAGATCGTGCAGGCCAATCTCGCCATTGCGCCGAGCTCGCCACAAATTTTATTCGCGGCGGTCCGCACCAAAACTGGTTCGAAACTTTTTCGCTCCGAGAACGGCGGCGAGACCTGGACGATCGCGACCGATGACAAACGGCCAGCGAGCGGCATCGGCGGCGGCGATTTGCCCGTCGTGCGGATCGATCCGAAAAATCCCAACGTCATTTATTCTGCCAGTGTCGTCTGCTGGAAATCAAGTGACGGCGGCAAAACGTGGGACGGCTGGCGCGGTGCGCCGGGCGGCGACGATTACCAAAACGTTTGGATCAATCCTAACGAATCCAACATCATCGCTCTCGCGAGCGATCAAGGCGCGATCGTAACCGTCAACGGCGGCAAGACCTGGAGCTCGTGGTATAACCAATCGACCGCGCAGTTGTATCACGTGAGCGCGGATAACGCTTTCCCCTATCGCCTCTACAGCGGGCAACAGGAAAGCGGCTCGGTCGGAATTGCCAGCCGCGGCGCAGATGGCGCGATCACGTTTCGCGATTGGCATCCGGTCGCGGCCGAGGAATACGGCTACGTCGTCGCCGATCCACTGGATCCCGACATTATCTACGGCGGAAAACTTTCGCGCTACGATCGGCGCACCGGACAAGCGCAGTCGATTCTTCCCGAACCATTACGCTCGCCGGATTTTCGGATGTTGCGGACGCAGCCGGTAGTTTTTTCGCCGATCGATCCGCACCTGCTCTTTTTCGCCGCGAACACTTTGTGGAAAACGCGGGATGGCGGCCGCGCGTGGGAACAGATCAGTCCCGATCTCGCGCGCAAGACCTACGAGTTGCCGGCGAGCATCGGAAAATATCGGAACGAACCGAGCGCTGAAGTGAAAGCGCGCGGTGTCATTTACACCGTCGCGCCTTCGCCACTGGACGCGAATCGTATTTGGGCCGGGACCGACGGCGGTGTGATTAGCCTAACGAGTGATAGCGGCAAGCACTGGACCGACGTGACACCGCCGCCAATCACGGCCTGGCAAAAAATCTCGCTGATCGACGCAGGCCACTTCGACGCGCAGACCGCCTATGCCGCGGTTAATACCCTTCGTCTCGACGATGTGCGGCCGCACATTTATCGCACGCATGACGGCGGAAAAACCTGGCAGGAAATCGTGCGCGGGATCCCCGACGGACAAACCGTCAATGTCGTGCGCGAAGATACGCAGCGAAAAGGACTTCTCTTCGCCGGAACGGAGCGCGCAGTCTACTACTCGTTAGACGATGGCGAGAATTGGCATTCGCTCCGCCTCAACATGCCAGCGACATCGGTGCGTGATCTCATTATCAAGGATGACGATCTTGCCGTCGCCACACATGGGCGCGGGTTTTGGATTCTCGATAACATCACGCCGCTCCGCCAAATCGGCCTAACGAGTGGTGACACGATTCTTTTCAAACCACAAACCGCCCTGCGCGTGCGCTGGAATACGAACACCGATACGCCGTTGCCGCCGGACGAACCGGTCGGTGAAAATCCACCGGATGGCGCGATGATCGACTTTTTTCTGGCGAAGGATTCAGCGATCACGCTCGAGATCAAGGACGAGAAAGGCAATTTGGTCCGGCGTTACACGAGCAGCGATGTCTTGCGCGAACCGGATCCAAAGAAATTAAGAGTCCCGGCTTACTGGGTCCGTCCGAATCAGCCGCTTCCCGCCGCGTCCGGGCTGCATCGTTTTCTCTGGGACCTGCAATACACGCCGCTGCCGGAGATAGAGCCGGAATATCCGATGACGGCGGTGATTCGAAATACTCCCGCCGCCCCGACTGCGCCGTGGGTCTTGCCGGGCAACTACTCGTTAGACCTGACGGTGGACGGCAAGAGCTTCACGCAGCCGCTCGTGGTCAAAATGGATCCGCGGGTCAAAGCTTCGACGGCGGACCTCGCGGAACAATTCGACCTCTCGAAACAGTTGTATGACTTGCGCGCGAAACTCGAACCAATCGGAAAAAATTTCGAAGCAGTGACAGAATCGCTCGCGCTGGCAAAGGAACATGAGGTGGAAAATCCGCTAAAAGAAAAACTGGCCACCTTCGAGAAGAAGTTAACGGAATTCGCGCCGCCTAATCGCCGTCCCGGCGCGCCACTCAGTTTTGACGCGCTGGAGAAAACGCACCGACTCTTCAGCATCGTGCACGACGTCGATGCCGCGCCCACTTCGCAGGCAAAGGCTGCGATCAAAGATATTGTCTCCTCCGCGCCCGCGATCATGCAGCGCTGGCGAACTTTCACCGGCGAGGATATTCCGGCGCTAAACCGCGAACTGGAAGCGAACGGATTGGAAAAGGTGAAGGTCTCTTCAGTTCCGTGAGGAACCGGCGAGCGCTATTTCTTCGACGGCTGGCGCGGGCGCGACGGGAAAGCTGATAGTCGCGCGGGGCTTTTCCTTGAAGAGACAGGCCAGGGCTTTCACGACCAGTTCGCCGGAGAGAAATGGCTTGGTGATGAAATCGTTGCCTCCGCTCAAGGCCGATTGCGCCCGGCTGCCGAAATCCGCGTGAGCGGTAACGAAGACGACCGGCGTGGAGCGATTGGTTGGCATCTCGCGAATTTTTTTGCAGAGCTCAAAGCCGCTCAGTCCGGGCATTTCTACGTCGAGAAAAACGAGATCGAAATGTTGTTGTTCGAGCTCGCGTAGCGCGGCCAGCGAATCATCCATGCTGGCACCGGCTAGTCCGGCTTTTTCGAGCGCAGCACAAATTGTTTCGCGGGAAATGATTTCATCATCCACCACTAAAATCTGCGGCGCGACCGGGGCATCGCTGTGAGATTTGGACGCCTGCTCGAGGAGTGAGGCCAGCGAGTCGATGGCTTGTGCCACTGTGCGAAGAACGGAAGGCGTGATCTTTTTCGGTTTGGCGTGCAGCTCAATAAGCAAGGCTTCGAAAGCATTTGCCATCTGCGAAATCTTTCCGAGACCGGCGAGACCGGCAACGGCAAGCGAGCGCACTTGTCGATGCATTCCGCGTAGCTCCTTCCGTTGCGCTTCTTCCTCTCCGGTGCGGGCAAGAACCTGATGACCCGCGCGCAGTTTCGCCAGAATTTCCGGCGAATGGAGCAGAAGAAGTGCGCCGAGCTCGGGTTGAAACTCCGGCTCGACTTGCGCAACGCCACTCGATTCGAGAGTGAGGCACTGACGCACGACGTCGAAAAGTTTGCCCGGTGAAGTATCAGTTTTCGTCAGGCACTTATTCGCGCCCGCTTCCAGCGCGGTCCGCGTCAGATTGCTCAGATATGGATTGACGAAGGCGATGATGGGTAACGCGGTCGCTTCGAATTTGGCGCGGATTTCTTTGAGAATTTCTACGCCGCTCATTTCGGGAAGACAGAGATCGAGTAAGACCAGGAC
>JALZAX010000340.1 GCA_030948055.1 Verrucomicrobiota bacterium
ATTTGCAAGCGCGCGGAATGAAGCGCGTGGCGCGGCAAAAGCAACTCGCGCTGCAACTCATCCGTCCAGCCCGTCTGGATGAATTGGAGATAACACTGCTCGTTAGGCCCGTAGATCTTGTCGCCGACGACGGAATGGCCTAACGAGTGCAAATGCACCCGAATCTGATGCGTGCGGCCAGTGCGGGGAAATGCCCTAACGAGTGAAAAGTTTCCCGGCAGGCGTTTTTCCACACGAAATTCGGTGCGGGCTTCCGCGCCTAACGAGTGGATCATTTGCTTCAAGTAAATCGGCGATGATTGGTGCGCTCCTTGTCGCGCAATCGGCGCGTGCACCGTTTTTGTTTCCCATTCCGGCCAGCCCCAAACGATTGCGAGATATTGCTTCTCGATCTGTTGTTGCTGCATGAGCAACCCGAATTTCCGCGCGGCCTCAGCGGTCTTCGCCACGAGCACGATGCCGCTCGTCTCGCGGTCGAGTCGATTGACGATGGAGACTTGTCCGCCGTTGGCGATTTCGAAGGCGAGCAAGTGTCGCAGTTCGCCCCAAAGCGTGCGTGCGCCGTCGGGTTTGCTTGGATGGACGAGAAGCAACGTCGGTTTGTCGACGACAATGTAGTCGCTCGTTTCGTCGATGATGCGGAAGTTTGCACGCGCCGCGCCGCTAGTGGATAAGGCAGGCTTGATCTCGCTCCGCAATGTCACGCGTTATTATAAGAGTGGCGAGCGCACCGTGCATGCGGTCGATGACGTTTCGCTCGAGATCGCGCGCGGCGAGTTCGTGGCGATCAGTGGCCCGAGCGGCTGTGGCAAGAGCACCTTGATGCATCTGCTCGCTGGATTGGAAACACCTACGACTGGCGAAATCGAAGTCGATGGCCTTGCGCTGCAGAAGGCGAACGACGCTGCACTGACCGACTATCGACGCCACCGGCTCGGCCTTGTCTTTCAGTTCTTCAATCTGCTCCCGACAATGAGCGTGCTGGAAAACGTCGCTTTTCCCCTTCTGCTCCAAGGCGTCGGATTCGCGGAAAGCCAAACGCGCGCGCATCAATTGCTCGAACTCGTCGCGATGCAGGCGCGCGCCGGACATTTTGTGCATCAACTCAGCGGCGGCGAACAACAGCGCACGGCGATTGCGCGCGCCTTGATCCATCGTCCGTCGTTGCTGATTGCGGACGAGCCAACGGGAAATCTCGATTCGAAATCAGCCAACACCGTGATCGATGTTCTGACGCGAATCGGAAAGGAGGGGCGCGCCACTTTGCTCGTGGTGACCCACAGTGAAGAAGTTGCACACATTGCGTCGCGCAGGGTCGAGATGCGAGACGGAAGAGTAGTCTAGCTCCATGCCAGTTTACATCTTACAACGCGAGCAGCGAGTCGCGATGCCGCTCGAGGACTGCTGGGGATTTTTTTCTGATCCTAACAATCTCCAGAAAATCACACCGCCATCGCTGAAATTCCGCGTGTGCTCGCAATTACCTTCCGAAATTCATGCCGGAATGATGATTCGTTATACGGTTTCGCCATTGTTCGGCATTCCCATGACGTGGGTTACGGAAATCACGCAAGTGCGAAAGCCCCACTACTTCGCGGACGAACAACGCGTTGGACCGTATAGCCTTTGGCATCACGAACATTCGTTCCGCGCGATCAGCGAGCGAGAAACGGAAGTGCGCGACCTGATTCACTATGCGCCGCCGTTCGGACCGTTCGGCGCAATCCTCAATCAACTACTCGTTAGGCAGCAGCTGGCGCGCATCTTCGAATTCCGGAGCAAAAGGCTTGAAGAATTGGCGCGCGATTCGAGCGCTTGACCTCGTTCGGAAAACCGCTTTACCTAATCGCGCAGCCCGCCAAGGAGACCATTTTGGAACTCAAGGACATCAAAGCCATCATTGATTTGATGAAGAAGAATGACCTCTCGGTTTTCGAGATGGAGAAGGATGGCTTCAAGCTGAAATTGCAAAAGGGCGTAGAGGCGCAAACGGTTTTCGCACCGCCAACTCCCGCGCCCGCAACGCCGGCTGTGCACAGCGTGCCGGCTTCTGCTCCCGCTACTTCCGGACCCGCGGCGGAGCCCGACAGGAGCGCGCTGAAAGATATTGTCTCGCCGATGGTCGGCACGTTCTATCGTGCGGGTTCGCCGGAATCGGCAAACTTCGTGGAAATCGGAAAAGAAGTGAACGAAGAAACGCTCGTCTGCATTATCGAGGCGATGAAAGTGATGAATGAAATCAAAGCCGAGACGAGCGGAACGATCGCGGAGATTGTGGCGGAGAATGGCAAGCCGGTGCAATTTGGGCAGGTGCTCTTCCGGGTGAAGTAGCGCAGCTCGCGCTACTCTGATGTTCGAAAAAATTCTCATCGCGAATCGCGGCGAAATCGCGCTCCGCGTCATCCGCGCCTGTAAGGAACTCGGTGTACGCACGCTCGCGGTTTATTCCGAAGCGGATGCGGATTCGCTGCATGTGCAATTAGCTGACGAAGCGATTTGCATTGGCGCGCCGCCAAGCAGCGAAAGTTATCTGAAGATCGATCGCATCATGAGCGCCGCCGAAGTCGGCGACGTCGATGCGATTCATCCGGGTTACGGATTTTTGGCGGAGAATGCGCACTTCGCGGAAGTCTGCGAGAGCTGCAAAATTAAGTTCATCGGTCCGCCCGCAAGTGCGATGCACGCGATGGGCGACAAAAATTCCGCGCGCGCGTATGCGCGGAAAGCCGGCGTGGCGGTCACGCCGGGCAGCGATGGCGTGGTTGAGAATGAGCAAGAGGCGGCGAAGGTCGCGCGGAAGATTGGTTATCCCGTGATGATCAAAGCAGTCGCGGGCGGCGGCGGGCGCGGCATGCGCGCGGCGCACAACGAAGCGAGTCTGGCTCCTCTCTTTCACGCCGCGAAAACGGAGGCGGAAAAAGCTTTCGGGAATGGCGATGTTTATATCGAAAAGCTGATCGTCAATCCGCACCACGTGGAGTTTCAGATCATCGCCGACAGTCACGGAAAAGTTGTGCATCTGGGCGAGCGCGATTGCTCGATCCAACGCCGCAACCAAAAGGTGATCGAGGAATGCCCCTCGCCGTTACTGACGCCGGCGTTGCGCAAAAAAATGGGAACCGCCGCGGTGAAACTGGCGGAAGCAGTCGATTACGTGAACGCCGGCACGATGGAATTTCTGGTCGATAACAGCGGCCATTATTACTTCATCGA
>JALZAX010000341.1 GCA_030948055.1 Verrucomicrobiota bacterium
CGCAAGTCGGGAAGATTCGAAGCCGTCGTTAGTCGAAGCGACGAAACCTTCGAGCTGGCTAATTTGAAACCGGGCGACCTGATGTTTTGGACCGGCACTTATGACATCAACCGCGATCCGCCGATCACGCACGCAATGATTTATCTGGGGAAGGAAAAAAGCACTGGTCGTCGTATCATGGTGGGCGCGAGCGATGGCCGCACCTATCACGACGAATCGCGTTACGGCGTGAGTGTTTTCGATTTCCGCGTCTCGCGTCCTGGCCGAGCCGCGACGAATGGCCGCACGCCGGACTTCGTCGGCTACGGCAAAGTTCCCGGACTCGGAGACTGAGTGATTGGTGGCGTTGCCGTTTTCGCTCTCTCCCGATGCGTCTGAAAAGCGACGATAAGAACGAAGGCGAGCAAGAGCACGATCACGACCCGCTGTTCCGCGACGGTAAGTTCGAAGACGCGTCGTAATCGTTTCATCGCGCCGCGTAACGAATCGGATCGCTCATTCCTGCTTCGCGAAATCCCTTCAGTCGAAGCAAACACGCGTCGCACTTGCCGCAAGCAGTTCCGTCAGGCGGGGGATCGTAGCAACTGTGCGTCAGCGAAAGATCCACGCCTAGTTCCACGCCTTTGCGCACGATGTTAGCTTTCGTTAGGCGAAGCAACGGTGCGTGAATTTTGAATTGCGCACCCTCCACTCCTGCTTTCGTCGCGACGTTGGCCAGCTCTTCGAACGCACGCAGAAATTCCGGCCGGCAGTCCGGATAACCACTGTAATCAACCGCATTCGCGCCGATAAAGATGTCCGTCGCGCCAATGGTTTCAGCGAAAGCAAGCGCGTAGGAAAGCAGGATGGTATTGCGTGCCGGAACATAAGTAACTGGAATGCCACTGGCCATTTCATCCGCGGCGCGTTCTTGCGGCACAGCGATTTCGTCGGTCAAAGCGGATCCGCCGAAGACACGTAAATCAATTCGCGCGATGCGATGATCGCGCACGCCTAACGAGTGCGCGACGCGTTTGGCCGCTTCGATCTCAATCTGGTGACGTTGTCCATATTCGAACGAAAGCGCGTGCGGCTCGAATTTCTCTGCGGCCGCGAGTGCCAGCGTCACCGTAGAATCGAGACCGCCGCTCAAGAGAATAACCGCCCGCGCCATCATTCTTCTTTCGCGCCTGCGCTCGCGAGCGTCGAGAAGATTGCGTAGGCTCCACGCCGATGTGGAAAAGGGTTCGCTATCGGATCGAATGGCTCGCGCTCATGGGTGTGCTCAAGATCGTGCCGCTCTTTTCGCGCGATGCGTGTTACCAGATCGCAGGATTTTTAGGGCGATTGGTGGCACGTCTTGATGGCGCCGGTCATCGCGTCGCCGTGGCGAATCTCGAGGCGGCGTTCGGAAACGACTTTTCGCCCGAGCGCCGCGAACAAATTATCAGCGAATCCTACGAGCATTTCGCGCGCGCGATGCTGGACCTCTTTTGGAGTCCGCGACTCAACGCACAGAACTTCAGAGATTACATCGAGTTTCAAAACCTGGAACGCGCCCTTGCCGAGATCGCACCTTATTCCGATAGCTGCGTGGTCGGGACGTATCACTACGGAAATTTCGAATGGCTGGGGCTCGCGACGGCGTGGCTCGGTTATCCGTGCGACATCCTCACGCAGGAATTCAAGAACCCGTTGCTGGATCAATTTTTCCAGCAGCTGCGGCAACAATCAGGACACAAGAACGTGCCGCGCGAAGGCGCGATCATTCGCCTTTACAAAACGCTGCGAAAAAAAGGACGCGTCGCCTTACTCGTCGATACGACTTTGCCGCCGCATCATCCGACCGTGGTGATCGAATGTTTCGGATTGAAAACGATAATCACCGTTGCGCACGCGTGGTTGCAGGAACGCACCGGCGTTCCGCTCATTCCGGTTTATTGCGAACCGCTCCCGCATGGGCGGTATCGCGTTGTGACCTTGCCGAAAGTGCAGCCGCCGAAAGGCGCAACGCATCAGGAAATTGCGCAAGCCTGCTGGAACGCCTTCGAACCAGTCGTTAGGCAAAATCCCGCGCCCTGGCTCTGGATGTATAAACACTGGCGCTATAAGCCCATCGACGCCGCGCGCCGGTATCCGTTTTACTCGCAGGAATCGCCCTTCTTTGAACAGATTGCCGCGCGACCAAATTACGAAAAACTTGATCGCAGTCGCATCGCGCAGCCGGCGCAAACATGAGTTCGCGCTGGAAGAAGATTCGTCATCGCGCGGAATTATTTCTGGTCAGAACGGCCAGCACGCTTTTTCCGCGACTGCCGCGTTCGTTGGGACGTTGGTTAGGCAGCGTCATCGGATTAGTCGTTAGCCAACTTGACCGAGAAGGCCGGCAGGTGGCCTTGACCAACCTCGTCTGCGCTTTCGGCGATGAGCTCTCTCCACGAAAACGTCGAAGACTCGTTAGGTACTCCTATCAACATTTTTCGCGTGCCTCCGCCGATCTCTATTGGAGCCCTCGCCTAACGAGTCAAAATCTGCACAGCATTTTCGATTTACAGGATTTGGCGCGAGTGGAAAAAGAGTACGGAAAGCGTGGTCTAATCTTCGCCAGTCTGCATTACGGCGGCTTTGAATTGATTTCGCTCGCCCTTGGTTTGAGCGGCTTCGAATGCACGGTCGTGACACAGGCTTTCAAGAATCCGCTGCTCACCGGACCGATTAACGAGCTGCGTGAGACGGGCGGTTATCAAACCGTGCGACGCGAAGGCGCGTTACTCCGGCTCTACAAATCCCTGGTCGCCGGACGCAACGTCGCATTTGCCGTCGATCTGCGTGTCTCGCCGCGTTTTCCAAGCGTGGCAATTACTTCCTTCGGAATGCAAACCTCCGTCACGCTATCACATGCCTGGCTCCATCAGCGCACGCAGGCGCCGATCATTCCCACGCATTGCGAACCGTTGCCGCACGGTCGTTACCGTCTTGTGCTGCATCCGGCGCTGAAGATTTCGCCTAACGACACTGAACAAGAAATCGCGCAGGCTTGCTGGGATGCGTTTGAACCAGTCGTTAGGCAAAAACCTGCGCCCTGGCTCTGGATGTACAAACACTGGCGCTACCTGCCGCCGAATTCGGGACGCGCTTATCCCGACTACGCCAAGGAATACGCCCATTTCAATCGCCTCCTCGACCGTGCGCAGCGTTGACAAGATGCCGCGCCTGCGCTCCTTCCATTC
>JALZAX010000047.1 GCA_030948055.1 Verrucomicrobiota bacterium
TCGAGTTCAAGACACAGGCGACCACGCTGGAAGGCTTCGCCGCCGCGGAAATGAACACGATGATTCTTTCCGGCGGCGACAAACCGGAGCGTTATCTCGGTGCGGGAATCTCGGCGGATTGTTTCACTTTCCTCGGCGTGCAGCCGATTCTTGGCCGGCTATTTCGTCCCGAAGAGGAACAGCAGAACGCGGCGCCCGTCGCACTCATTGGTTATGACGTTTGGAAAAGTCATTTCGCCGGTGATTCAGGAACTGTCGGCAAAGTAGTTACGCTCAACGGCAAGCAAGTGACAATCATCGGCGTGATGCCGAAAGGTTGGCGCTTCCCGGAAATTTGCGACATCTGGATGCCACTGCACGTGACCGAGAAGGAACACCCGCGCGGCAATTTCTTTCTCGACGCGATCGCGAAAGTAAAACCCGGCGTCTCGATCGCGCAGGCACGCAGCGAACTGGAAGCGATCGCCGCGCGTCTCGCCATTCAATATCCGGAAACCAATACGGGCGTGAGTGTGCACGCGAAACCATTCCGGGAAGAACTGGTGCGCAATTTCAAAACCATGACCCTGCTTGTCATGGGTGCGGTTCTTTTCGTGCATTTGATCGCGTGCGCCAACGTTGCAAATCTCCTTCTCGCTCGCGGCGCCACGCGCGCGCGTGAAGTCGGCATCCGCATCGCGCTCGGAGCGACGCGTCGACAAATCGTCAGGCAACTTCTCGCCGAAAGCATCGTTATCGCGCTCATTGGTTGCGCGCTTGGCTTGGTCTTCGCCGTTTGGGGCGTCGATCTCATGCTCTCCGCCATCCCGACAGAAATCCCGTACTGGATTCACTTCGATTTTGATTGGCGCGTTTTCGTTTTCGCGCTTGGGCTCGGTCTCGCATCGAGTGTGATCTTCGGATTGGTTCCTGCGCTGCAAGTCTCGCGGCCGCACCTGGTCGATGTCTTGAAGGAAGGCGGCCGCACTGGCACCGGCGCGAAAGGCCAACGCATGCGCAACGGTCTGGTCGTCGCCGAAGTCGCACTCGCCATCGTATTGCTCATCGGCGCAGGCCTGATGATGCGCAGCTTCAAGGTTTTGCAGCGCACCGACATCGGCGCCGATCCATCGCAAACGCTGACGTTCCGCGTCGGCCTGCCGGACACGCTTTTTCCCGACATGGAAATGCCACGGCAATTTTTCGATCAATTGATTCCGAAACTGGAAGCCCTTCCCGGTGTCGAATCCGCTGCGGGCGCCACTACTTTGCCCGCCTCGGGCAACATCGGTCTCGATGCGCTCATTCTCGAAGGCGAATCGGAACCGAAACAATTACAGGACGCGCGCCTGATGCGCACGCTTTCGGTCACACCGGGTTTCTTTCACACCGCGCGAATCCAATTATTGCGCGGTCGCGAATTTTCCGCGGCCGACAAAAAGGATGCGCCGCCGGTCGCATTGATCGATGAAGAAGCGGCGCGTCTTTGGTTTCCCAATCAGGATCCGATCGGCCATCAAATCCGTAGTCTCGTTCCGATGGGCGAGAAGCGGCCGTGGACCACGATTGTTGGAGTCGTTAAGCCGGTCATCTTCGATCGCATTGTGCGCACCGCCGTTTATCCGGTCGTTTATCGGCCGCAGGCGCAGGAGACCGATCGCTACATGTCGATCATGATGCGGACGAAGAAGGACCCGAAGAGTTTCGTCAACGCCGCGCGCACTGCCGTGCAAAGCGTGCACAAAGACGTCCCGATTTATCGCGTTTTCACCATGGACGAAGTTGTAACCGAATCGTTCTGGCAGGTGCGTTTCTTTAGTTCGCTCTTCATTACCTTCGCGGGACTCGCCTTGTTCCTCGCCTCGTTGGGCCTTTACGGCGTGATGGATTACAACGTCCGCCAGCGCACGCAGGAAATCGGTGTGCGCATGGCGCTCGGTGCGCAAGCCGCGGATGTCTTGCGCATGATCACCGGTCACGGCCTGCGTTTGATCGGCATCGGTCTCGCCATCGGAATTATCGGCGCGTTTTTCCTTATGCAGCTGCTCGCCGGCAGCCTGCATGGAATCTCCGCGCACGATCCCGTCAGTTTCATTTTCGTTCCGCTCATCCTTTTCGCTGTCGGTCTCGCCGCCTGCTACGTGCCGGCGCGCGGCGCGATGCGCCTCAATCCCACCGAAGCGCTCCGTCACGAGTGAACCATTATGATGCAAGATCTTCGCCTCGCTTTTCGTAGTCTGCTCAACTCGCCCGGCTTCGCGCTGGTCGCCTTTGTTACTGTGGCCCTCGCCATCGGCGCGAACACCGCCGTCTTCAGTCTGATCAACGCGCTGCTTATTCGGCCCTTGCCCTACAAATCGCCTAACGAGTTAGTTTTGTTATGGGAAAAATTTTCCGGGCAGGGGCTCGATCGCATTCCGGTCTCCGCGCCAGAATACAACGATTACACGCAGGCGCTGAAGAGCATGGAGATCGGCGGATTCGATTACATCGATCTCAATCTCACCGCAGGCGAAATGCCGGAGCGCATTCCCGGCGCGGTCGTGACGCCGAGCGTTTTTTCCGTGCTCGGAATTCAGCCGAACAAAGGCCGCGTCTTTACGCCGGAGGAATTCGGCGAAGGAAACGATAACGTCGTCGTCATCAGCGAGCGTTTATGGAAGCGCCGCTTCGATTCCGATCCGCAAATCATCGGCCGGCAACTCTCGATCAATGGCCGCAGCTTCACCGTCGTCGGCATGATGCCGGAATCGTTTCAGTTTCCACTTCCGCTTTTCAATATTCAGGGCGGCACGTTCGGCGGGAAAGTGGACATCTGGAAACCGATCGCTTTTTCGAAGAACGAACTGGAATCGCGTGGCTCGCGCAGTTACGGCATCGTGGGTCGCCTCAGGCCGAACGTCTCGTTAGGCCAGGCGCAGGCCGAGCTCGATACCATTATCGCGCGTTGGTCTCAGCTCTTCCCGGATAATTACCAGCCGGCGACGAAATTTGGCGCCACGCTTTACGCCTTTCACGATCAGGTCATCGGCGGAATGCGCACCGCGCTCGGCATTTTGTTAGGGGCGGTTGCGGTCGTGCTCTTGATCGCGTGTGCCAATCTCACCACCATGTTGCTCGCACGCGCCGGAGCGCGCGAACGCGAGTTCGCCATTCGCGTCGCGCTCGGGGCGGGGCCGGCGCGTTTGTTGCGGCAGATGCTTACCGAGAGTGTCTTGCTCGCCGTCATCGGCGGAACCGCCGGCGCGCTTCTCGCCGTCTGGGGGCTCGATCTGCTCCGCGTCATCAGCGCGCAAACCGTCCCGCGCATCGCGGAGGCAAATCTCGACATGCGCGTTCTTGTCGTCACGCTTTTGGTCTCGTTAGGCACGGGCATCCTCATCGGATTCGTTCCGGCGCTGGCAAGCGCAAAACCGGAATTGACCGAAGCGCTCAAGGAAGGCGGACGCGGCTCAACCTGCGGCGCGCGGCGCAATCGCGTGCGCAATCTGCTCGTGATCGCGGAAGTCGCGCTCGCTCTCGTACTGCTCGTGGGCGCGAGTCTCTTGCTCAAGAGCTTCGTCCGTCTGCAAGAGGTGAATCCGGGTTTCGATTCACGAAACGTCCTCACCATGGAGCTTTCGCTTCCGGTGGCGAAGTACGCGCGCGGCGCTCCGGTGGGCGATTTCTATGCAGAACTCGTTAGGCGGGTGCAGGCTCTGCCCGGTGTCGAAGCCGCCGCGCTGACCAGCATTCTCCCGCTCAGCGGCAACAACAGCGACAGCTCCTTCGGAATCGAAGGACGCGATTCGAACGTCGATAAAGTTTATCCCGACGAAGAACTGCGCGGCGTCACACCCGAATATTTCAAGGCCCTCCGCATACCATTGCTGAGCGGCCGCTTCTTCGATGACCGCGACACGAGGGACGCGCCCAAGACCGTCATCGTCAACCAGGCTTTCGCCAGAAAATGGTTGTCGAATCAGGATCCGATCGGAAAACGCATCACCTTCAGCGATACACGCAAGCCGGACATCGAATGGATCACGATCGTCGGTCTGGTCGGCGACATTCACCACCAGGGTCTCGAGATCGATCCGAAGCCGGAATATTACCTGCCGCACGCGCAGCAGTCATATCGCGGAATGATCCTCGCCGTGCGCAGCAAGCAGGATCCGCGCGCTCTCACCGAAACGATCCGCAAAGAACTTCGCCAGCTCGATCCAGAATTGCCCGCGGCGAATGTGCGCACGCTGGAAAGTGTTACGTCCGATTCGATCGCGCCGCGCCGTCTTTCGGTTACGATGATCAGCCTCTTCGCCGCCGTCGCGCTCGTGCTCGCAGCAGTTGGAATCTACGGAGTGATGTCGTTCCTCGTCGTGCAACGGACGCATGAGATCGGTGTGCGCATGGCTCTCGGCGCCACCAGGCGCGATGTTCTATTATTAGTAGTCGGCCGCGCGGCGCGCCTCGTTCTAATCGGCACGGCGATCGGGCTCGTGCTCGCTTTCTTCAGCAGCCGCGCGCTCGGCGCCATGCTTTACAACGTCGCCGCGCTCGACGTGTCGACGTTCATACTCATGACGCTCGGCCTCGCGCTCGTCGCGCTCCTCGCGAGCTACATCCCTGCAGTCCGCGCCACGCGGGCCGATCCGATGATCGCGCTAACCCACGTCAATTAGCCCCTCGCATGAACACATTTCTTCACGACATCCGCTACGCCCTCCGCATGCTTTTGAAGTACAAGGCCGTCAGCGCGGTTGCCATCATCGCCCTCACTCTCGGCATAGGTGCGAACACTGCCATCTTCAGTCTGGTTAACGGCGTTCTTCTGCGCCCACTGCCATTTCCAAACGCGGACCAGATCGTTTTCTTCGAGGGCAAAAATTCGAGCCAGGGAATCACCGACAGCAACATTTCGTTCCCTGATTATGTCGAGTGGTCGAAGCAAACCGAGCTCTTCGCCAGCACCGCCGCCTTTCACACCGGTAACTCAAATCTCGCTGCGGACCTCGCGGAGCCGGAGCGCGTCCCGCGCGCCGGGGTAACAAGCGGTTTCTTCAACGTGCTCGGTATCGAGCCCGCACGTGGTCGCGCGTTCGCTCCCGAAGACGATCAGCCGAACGGGCCGAGCGTCGCGATCATCAGTGATGGTTTATGGAAACGTCGTTTCGGTTCCGCGCCCGACATAGTTGGCAAACAAATCACGATTAGCGCGCGACCCGTCACCGTCATCGGCGTCATGGCCCCCGGTTTCGAATATCCCGAGCAGACGCAAATCTGGCTAACGAGTGGTATAAATCCTAACGAAGAGCCGCGCGACAATCGCTCCTTCGAAGCGATCGCGCGCTTGCGGCCCGGTCTCGATGTCGCGCGCGCCCAGGCGCAGATCAGCGCGATCAGTTCGCGCCTCGCGCTTGAGTTTCCCGACACGAACAAAGGCTGGGACGCGCATGTCATGAAACTGCACGATCGCCTTGTGCGCGACGCGCGTCCCGCTTTGCTCGCCTTGCTCGGCGCAGTCGGATTGGTCTTGCTCATCGCCTGTGCCAATGTCGCGAACCTGCTCCTCGCCCGCGCCGCCGCGCGTCAGAAGGAAATCGCCATCCGCACCGCGATGGGCGCGAGCCGTGGACGACTCGTTAGGCAAATGCTCACCGAGAGTTTGCTGCTCTCGGTCATCGGTGGCATCGCCGGGATGCTACTCAGCATTTGGCTGAAGGATTCATTGCTCGCAATTATTCCCGAAGGCGCGCCGCGTATCGACCAGGTGCGCATCGACTATGTCGTCCTCGCCTTCGTCGTCGGCATCTCGGCCCTGACTGGCATCGCGTTTGGACTCATCCCCGCATTGCAGGCATCGAAGCTCGACGTGAGTGGTTCGCTCAAAGAAGGCGGTCGCAGCGGCGAAGGACACCGCCGCACCAGTGCCCGCTCTCTATTATTAATAGGCGAAGTCGCGCTCTCCCTCGTCCTGCTCGTCGGCGCCGGTTTGCTGATCAAGAGCTTCGTCCGCTTGCAAGAGGTGCGCCCCGGATTCAATCCAAACCACGTGCTTGTCGCGTCGATAGCGATTCCCTCGGCGAAATACAAAGACGCACAGCGTCCCGAATTCTTCCGTCAATTAGCTGAGCGCCTAACGAGTCTTCCTGGCGTGCAAGCGGTCGGCGGCGCGACCAACCTCCCGCTCGGGGCGAGCGGTTACGGCCTCGGCCGCGCCTTCATTCCCGAAGGAAGCCCGCTCACCGTCGACGAATCGAAGAACGCGAGTTACTCCACCATCACCGGCGATTACTTCCGCGCGCTCGAAATCCAATTGCTCACCGGCCGCGTCTTCGATGCTCCCGACAACGAGAACGCGCCCAAAGTCGCGATCGTCAACGAATCGTTAGCCAAACGCGTCTTCGGCTCCTCAGCAGGAGCGATCGGAAAGCGCCTCGCTGTTTGGCGCGACGAGAAGTTCCTGCGCGAGATCGTCGGCGTAGTCGCTGATACAAAGTCGACCGCGCTCGACGTCGAAAGCGGCGCGCAGATTTACGTCCCACACGCGCAGGATGCGCAATGGAATTTCATGGCCCTTGTCATCCGCACCGCCGCCGAGCCGAGTTCGCTCGCCGCCGCGGTGCGTCGCGAAGTACAGGCGATCGATCGCGATCAGCCGGTCTACGACGTCCGCACCATGGACGATGTCGTTATCAACTCGTTAGGCGTGCGCCGCGTCTCGATGCTTCTCTTCACCGTCTTCGCCGGCATCGCGCTCCTCCTCGCGGCCGTCGGCATCTACGGCGTGATGGCTTACTCCGTCACGCAGCGCACCCAGGAAATTGGCATTCGCATGGCGCTTGGCGCGCAGAAATCCGACGTGCTCCGACTAATGGTTAGGCAAGGCATGACGCTGACGCTCGTCGGCGTCATCGCCGGCCTGGCCGGGGCTTTTGCCCTCACCCGCGTGATCGCGAATCTGCTTTTCGGCGTCGGCGCGAGCGATCCTGTCACATTCCTTGGCCTCTCACTTTTACTCATCACCGTTGCCTTCATCGCCTGCTACCTACCCGCGCGCCGTGCTGCGAAACTCGATCCGGTGATCGCACTCAATCGGCAATGACGAAGAAGAATTTCAGCCACGGATTAACACGGATGAAACACGGATTCAGAGAAGCTAGGCTGAAATCATCCGTGAAAATCCGTGTCAATCCGTGGCCAAAACATCTCCAAACCATCAGCTTTGAATCATGATTGAACTCAAACACATCGAACGTTTTTACCCGCTGGCGAAGGGGCAATTCTTCTACGTCCTGCGCGACGTAAATCTCAAAATCAACGAAGGCGATTTCGTTTCCATCATGGGGCCGAGCGGCGCGGGCAAGTCATCACTCCTGCACGTTCTCGGCCTGCACGATCACGCCTGGACGGGCGAATATTATTTCAATGATGTCGCTCTTCATAACTTGAAGGCGAAAGAGCGAGCCACCCTGCGCAACGAGCAGATCGGATTCGTCTTTCAGCAGTATCACTTGTTAGACGATCTCACCGTTTACGAGAACCTCGACATTCCGCTTTCCTATCGTCACATCGGCAAGAGCGAACGGATGGCGATCGTCGCCGACACGCTCGATCGCTTTCACATCGTCGGGAAAAAGGACCTCTATCCCCGTCAGCTTTCCGGCGGACAACAGCAGCTCGTCGGCGTCGCGCGCGCCATCATTTCGAATCCGAAGCTGATCCTCGCGGACGAACCGACCGGCAATCTGCATTCGTCGCAAGGCGAAGAGATCATGGAGTTGTTTAAGCGCCTGAACAGCGAAGGCACGACCATCATTCAGGTCACCCACTCCGAGAAGAATGCCACCTACGGCAATCGCATCATCCAGCTCAGAGATGGATTCATCGTATGAAAATCCCAAATCCCAAATCCCAAGCTCCAAGGAAGCACCAAGTCCCAAATCCCAATGAGGAGGAATGGATCGCACGGCTCTTGGGATTTGGGGCTTGGGATTTCTTTGGGATTTGGAACTTGGAACTTGGAGCTTCTTTATGATTCTCGAACAATTCATTCAGGACATCCGCGTCGGACTTCGCGTCCTCTTTAAAGACAAAGTCTTCCTTGTTCTCTCGATTGTCGTGCTCGGGCTTGGCATCGGCGGCGCCATGACGCAGTTCGCGGTGGTCAACGCGATCGTGCTACGCGGGTTTTCCATCACGCCAAACGATCTGGCCTAACGAGTAGCTAATTTATGATGAACGATTTCAAATACGCGCTGCGGATGTTGCTCAAGACACCCGCGTTTACTTTCATCGCCGTTCTCACTCTCGCGCTCGGGATCGGCGCGAACAGCGCCATCTTCAGCATCATCGATACCGTCTTGCTGCGCCCGCTCCCGTTCCACCATCCCGAGCAGCTCGTCATGATCTACGGCTCCTCAAATCGCGAGCCGAGTTCCAAACAAACCGGATCGTTCCCGGACTTTTTCGATTATCGCGATCAAAGCCAGAGCTTCAGCGCGATGGCGGTCTATGCTGGCGCGGGCAGTGTCTTGACTGGCGTCGGCGAGGCACAGGAACTGGCAGGGGTCGCGGCGAGTGGTGAGATCTTCAGCGTCCTCGGAGTGAGTCCGATGCTTGGGCGCGGGTTTACGCCGGAGGAGGGCAAAGCCGGAAAGCCAAACGTCGTCCTTCTCGGCCACGCACTCTGGCAACGTGCCTTCGCCAGTGATCCGCAGATCGTGGGCCGGCAGGTCACGATGGCGAGCCGGACTTACACCGTGCTCGGCGTGATGCCGCCCACCTGGAAGTTTCCGGTGGGCGCGGGCGCGGCTGATTTCATCATGCCGCTCGAGCCGCTTGTCGCGACGGAGGTAGCGCGGCGCGGCTCGCATTTTTTGCGCGTGATCGGGCGTTTGAAACCGGGCGTCGCGGTGAAGCAGGCGGAGGCGGAAATGAAACCGCTCGCAGCTCGTCTCGCGCGACAACATCCCGACACGAACACCGATCGATCACTCATGCTCGTGCCCTTGCTGGAGGATCTCGTGGGCGACGTGCGGCCGGCATTGTTGGTCTTGTTAGGCGCGGTCGCGCTCGTTTTGCTGATTGCGTGCGCGAACGTGGCGAATCTGCTCCTGGCGCGCGCGGCCGCGCGCAGCCGCGAGATTGGAATTCGGACCGCATTAGGCGCGAGCCGCGCGCAGATCGTGCGGCAATTGCTCGCGGAAAGTTTCCTGCTTGCGCTTCTCGGCGGGGTGGCGGGCTTGCTTCTCGCGTGGTGGGGCGTGGATTTGTTGCGCGCCTTTCAGCCGGGTGACGTCCCACGCATCGCCGAGGTGCAGATCAACTTCGCGGTCTGCGCTGTTACCTTCGGACTCGCCATCATCAGCACCCTGGTCTTCGGGTTGATCCCCGCTTTGCAAGTCTCCCGTGCCGACGTGAGCAAGTCGCTTCAACAAGGATCGAAAGGCTCGACCGGCGGATTGCACGGGACCCGAGTGCGCGCATTTCTTGTCATCTCGCAGGTCTCGCTTTCCCTCCTGTTGCTGGCGGGCGCCAGTTTGCTCATCAAAAGTTTTTTCAATCTGAGCGCAACCAATCCCGGCTTCGATTCATCGCGGCTCCTCGTGCTCGATCAAGTGGTCCCGCGCGGGAAATATGCCGAGCCGGAAAAGCAGCGGAGCTTTTATGATCAACTGCTGCCGAAGCTGGCCGCGCTGCCCGGCATGGAATCGGTCGCGGGCGCGAATCCGTTGCCATTCAGCGATAACGATAACGCCTCATCGTTTCGGATTGCGAGCGAGCCCGAGCGCGGTCCGGGCAGTCATCCCAATGCCTCGCATGTCGTCATCCTCCCTGGTTACTTCCGCACCATGAAAATCCCGCTCCGCGATGGGCGCGACTTCGAGCCGCGCGACAACGAGAATGCGGTGCATGTGGCGATGGTGAACGAAACGTTCGTTAGGCGATTTTTGCCGAAGGTCAACCCCATCGGACAGCAGATCCTGCTTAATCGCGACAACAACCAATCAGAGGCGCTCGAAATTGTCGGAGTGGTCGCGGATGCAAAACAAGGCGCGCTCAGCGCAGCCACCACGCCCGAAATGTATCAGCCGTTTTCGCAAGCGCCGAACCGCAGGCTTTGGCTCGTGCTGCGGACGGCCCAGGCAAATCCTGCCGGATTGGACGCTACGATCCGGCGGCTCGTGCACGAGCAGGATCCCGACGTTTTCGTGCGCGAGTTGCAGCCGATGAAGTGGATGGTCGGCAGAGTGCTGGCGCAACCGCGCTTCAACATGATGCTGCTCGGCCTCTTTGCGGCGATCGCGATGATTCTGGCCGCAATCGGCATCTATGGCGTGATCGCCTACAGCGTCGCGCAACGCACGCGCGAGATCGGCATTCGCATGGCGCTGGGCGCGCAACGCACGCAAATGCTGCAAATGATTTTGCGGCAAAGCCTCACGGTAGTTGCGATTGGCCTAACGATTGGTTTGGTCGCGGCCTTCGCCGGCACGCGCTTGCTCGCCAGTTTGCTCTACGGCGTGAGCGCGAACGACATCTTCACTTATATAAATGTAGTCCTCTTGTTAGGCGGCGCGGCATTCCTCGCGAGTTACATCCCGGCGCGGCGCGCCATGAAAGTCGATCCGATGATCGCGCTGCGTTATGAATGATTTCAAGTTCGCGCTGCGTTCGTTAGGCAGGCGGCCGGGATTTTCTTTCGTGGCCATCGCTACGCTCGCGCTTGGTATCGGCGCATCGACTGCCATCTTTAGTGTACTCGAGGCAGTTTTATTGCGACCGCTGCCGTATCCCGCGCAGGAACGTTTGGTGGAAGTGACCGAACTGAATGAAGCAGGGCGCGGGATGCGATTTGCCGGACCGAACTTCGACGATCTGGCCGCGCGCGCTCGCAGCTTCGAGGCGGTCGCGAGTTATAGCTTTGGCGCCGATGCTGTCGCGGGGGGAAGTGAGCCGGTGCGAACAAATGTCTGCGGCGGTTCGCCGGATTTTTTTCGCGTGCTTGGCGTCTCGCCGATTATTGGTCGCTTTTTTTCCATGGAAAAAAATGAGGTCGCGGTTGTCAGCTACAGTTTTTGGAAACGAATATTGGAAGGCCGAACAAATTTGGAGGGAACTTCGCTTCGTTTTGCAAATCGCAGTTTCGCCGTCATCGGCGTACTGCCGCCGCTGACGCAGTTTCCCGCTGGTGCAGATGTTTGGTATCCGAGTGCAATTCTTCCACCTTACGATTCGCGCACCGCGCACAATTTTCGCGTCATTGCTCGTTTGCGCCCTGAAGTCTCGTTTCAACAGGCCAACAGTGAAGCCGCAGCGATCGGCCGCGCGCTAAAATTGGAACACGGTTCGCAAACCGATGCCGCCAGTTTTGGTCTGCTTTCGTTCCGCGAACGTTCCGTGCGCGACATCCGCAGCGTCTTGTTTGTCTTGTCCGCCGCGGTAGGAGTG